>DAOWMC010000068.1 GCA_030643285.1 Methanobacteriota archaeon
AATTTGCTTGTGAGGGGAAATTTAAGTAGTAAAAAGGTTGTTAGTAAAATTACTGGTTCTGTAGTAGTAACTAAGAATATGAAAAGGATTGGGAAGGTATATGATGTTTTAGGTCCCGTTAAGCAGCCTTATATATCGATCAGACCTTTTAAGCAGATTTCAGAAAGCGAACTCTACGAGCTGTCCAATGACTTAGTCTACATTTTATAAGGTGATTTAATGGAAAATCTTGAGAAGCAAAAAAGAATTTCGGATAAATCTGATTCAAAGAAAGGTACCGGTGGTTATGAGGAAACGACTGTAGAATGTCCCGAATGTGGTAGTCGTGACCTCATACGTGATTATGAAAGGGCAGAATTAGTTTGTGATTCGTGCGGGCTAGTTATCGATGAGGATCTTATGGATATGGGACCGGAATGGCGGGCATTTGATCACGATCAAAGGATAAAACGCTCAAGGGTCGGTGCACCTATGACGTACACGATACATGATAAAGGTCTAAGTACAATGATTGACTGGCGAAACAGGGATGCATACGGAAAATTAATCTCATCGGCAAACAGGGCACAGCTATACAGGCTTAGAAAATGGCAGCGTCGTATACGTGTTAATAATGCGACAGAGCGAAATCTTGCGTTTGCCCTATCCGAACTTGATAGAATGGCATCTGCACTTGGACTTCCAAGAAATGTACGTGAGAATGCAGCGGTTGCTTACAGAAACGCAGTCAATAAAAATTTGATAAGGGGAAGAAGTATTGAAGGTGTGGCAGCATCAGCACTATATGCATCCTGTCGTCAATGCGGTGTCCCAAGAACACTTGATGAAATTGCAAGCGTTTCGAGGGTGAGTAGAAAAGAGATTGGAAGAACATACCGATTTGTATCAAGAGAATTGGGTCTTAAACTGATGCCGACCTCACCCATAGATTATGTTCCAAGGTTCTGTTCGGGTTTAACTCTCAAAGGAGATGTTCAGGCAAAGGCAGTCGAGATAATACGTCAGGCACAGGAAAAAGAGCTCACAAGTGGAAGAGGCCCAACAGGTGTCGCAGCTGCCGCAATTTATATCGCATCGATACTCTATGGGGAGCATAGAACCCAAAGAGAGGTTGCCGATATTGCAGGAGTCACAGAAGTGACAATCCGAAACAGGTACAAGGAGTTAGCAGAAGAACTTGGTATAGATATTGTTCTATGATCGGTCATGGTTGACCTGAGGGTTGTTCTTGTAGAACCGATCTACTGCGGAAATGTTGGCTCTATTTCACGTGTATTAAAAAATTTTGGATTTAACGATATCTTTTTAGTTAATCCCTGTGACATAGGGGAAGAGGCCTATATCATGGCCTCTCATGCAGACAATATTTTAGATAATGCTAATATTGTTGATACATTAGACAAAGCAGTTTTAGGGTCAAGTTTGATTATCGGAACAACTTCAAAACCCGGCTCAACAACAGACGAACATATTAGAATGCCCTTTTTTTCTCCAAAAGAGCTTAAAGAAAAGATAGAGGAAAAAGAAGGTATTGTTACAATTTTATTCGGAAGAGAAGACGTGGGGTTGAGTAATAATATATTAAGGACCTGCGATATGGTTGTTTACATACCGACCAATCAAAATTACCCTGTGATGAATATTTCACATGCAGTTTCTGTTATCCTTTATGAACTGTGTGATATCGGGGCAGGGAATATACCAATAGCAAAAACAGAGGATAAGGAACGTTTATTTAGTCACTTGGAGCAGTTTTTATTTGATATAAACTATCCGCCTCATAAGCGGGATAAAACTCTTTTAATGGTTAGAAGGATACTTGGAAGATCAGAGCTGACGGGAAGAGAGGTTCAGACCCTGCATGGTATACTATCAGGAGCTGAGCTTTCAATCGATAGAAATAAGTGAAAAAAAGAAAATAGGAATACACTCCAGACAGAGGAAGGGTTAAATGCGAATAGCTGTGTTAAACAAAGATCGATGCCAGCCACTAAAGTGTGGAAAGGAGTGTCATCGGTACTGCCCCATGGTTCGTACCGGAGATGAAACGATAGTATTTGGTGAAAGTGGAAAACCTGAGATTTCAGAAGAATTATGTGAAGGATGCGGTATATGCATAAAAAAATGTCCTTTTGATGCGATAACAATAATCAATCTACCCGAAGAACTTAAAAGCGGTCAAACACATAGATATGGCAAAAACGCATTTGTTTTATACGGTCTTCCCATACCAACAAAGGGAAAAGTTACGGGGATTTTGGGGGAAAATGGTACAGGCAAAAGTACAGCTATAAACATATTGTCAGGGGGATTAAAGCCCAATTTGGGCGGTGAAGACCCAAGTTGGGATGAGATAATCAGAAAGTATTCGGGCTCGGAACTGCAGGATTACTTTAAGCAGGTATTAAAAGGAAATATAGTAACGTCACACAAACCACAATATATAGATAATATACCAAAGGTCTTCAAAGGCAATGTTTCAGAATTACTTAAAAGGACCGATGAACGTGGAAACCTGGATGAACTCATCGGCCATTTTAGCCTTGAAGTGATCCTCGGGCGAAATATAGGGGACCTGAGTGGTGGGGAGCTTCAGAGAGTTGCAATCGTGGCCTGTATGGCTAAAGATGCTGATTTTTACTTTTTTGATGAGATTACACCTTATCTTGACATATATCAACGTATAAATGCGGCCAAAATTATAGAACTTGCACTTAAAAAAACGGTAATCGTGGTGGAACATGATCTGGCCATACTTGACCTGCTTGCAGACGTAATTCACATAACATACGGCAAATCAGGGGTCTATGGTGTGGTTACACATCTAAAAGGAGTCCGTGTGGGGATAAACCAGTATTTGGACGGGTATCTATCTGAGCAGAATGTACGAATCCGTGGAGAAAAAATTGACTTTGAGGTACATTCACCACAGCCCTTGGAATTACTAACCGACATTTTAGAATACGAACGAATTTTTAAAAGATATGATGACGATGGATTCGAGTTTGAAGTAGCAGGTGGAAGAGTTAGAAAAGGTGAGGTTATAGGCATAGTGGGCAAAAACGGGATAGGAAAAAGTACCTTTGTCAAACTTTTGGCCGGGATACTGGAACCTACCGTAGGAAATATCGATTTTGATATAAAAATCTCATATAAACCACAGTATATTAAGGCCGAGGATCTAATAGTTTCCAAACTGCTAAGATCACTATCAGATGACTTTGGCATGCCACATTACAGAAACGAGATATTGAGGCCGCTTCAGCTTGAAGGTTTTTTGGACCATAACATTATGAATCTGAGTGGTGGAGAACTCCAGAGGGTTGCAATAGCCGCATGTTTGAGCCAGGACGCCGACCTTTATATATTGGATGAGCCTTCCGCACACCTTGATGTGGAACAAAGAACCCAGGCCACAAAGGCCATTAGAAGATTTACACAGAACCACGATGTCTCATCCATGGTGGTGGATCACGATATTTATATGGTCGATCTTATAAGTGATAGATTAATCGTATTTTCGGGTGAATCTGCGATCAGGGGGGAGGCCTTCGGACCGTTTGAGATGAGGCAAGGGATGAACAGGTTCCTCTGTGAGCTTGGTATAACCTTCAGAAGAGATGAGACAAAAAGACCGAGAATAAATAAACCCGATTCCAGGCTGGATCGGGAACAAAAGACCGGTGGGGAGTTTTATTATCAGAAACACCGATAGAAGGTCATTTACGATACCTGATGTTAACTTGGCTTCAAGTATTGCACATTCCCCCTAATAACCCCTTTCAAACCCATATTAAACTGATTAAACCTTTATACCAGATACTTGTAAAATCATCCATGGTGCCAAGTCCTTGGGAGAGTTGACCGGGCCTATCGGCACCTTGAACACCCGAACTGATTGGGGGAATATATCGCAATATATCTATACAAAAAGACATAAAAGACATAAAGGATATTCTATTAAAATAGAGGTTAAAAAAGATGTTAGGAAATACTTTTGGAAGGGTTTTTAGAGTTACAACCTGTGGGGAATCATATGGCATAGGAAAAGGTAGTGGTCTTTCTGTAATCGTAGACGGTGTGCCACCAGGACTTAATATAACAAAAGAAGATATTCAAAAAGAGCTGGACAAACGAAGACCTGGTCAGACCCCGCTTGATTCTCCAAGAAAAGAGACCGATCAATGCGATATATTTTCAGGCCTCGGACAGGAAGGGCTTACGACAGGGGCGCCCCTTGGAATTATAGTTTACAACGTGGACACACAGCAGATACACATAGACCAGTATGCATCTTATAAGGATCTGATCAGGCCAGGTCATGCTGAATACACTTTCTTTACAAAGTACGGAAAGTATGCGGATTGGTGCGGAGCAGGAAGAGCATCAGGAAGGGAGACAGTTGGTAGAGTTGCAGGGGGAGCTGTGGCAAAGTTCATCTTGGAAAAAGAGGGGATTGAGGTAATAGGTTACACAAAAGAAGTGATGGGGATACGCTCAAAAGAGATGACATTTGACGAGGTAAAAGAGAATTACAGAAAAAATGATCTGAACTGTCCGGACCTTGTAGCCGCAAAGAAAATGATTGATAGGATACTCGAGATAAAAGACGAGGGTGAAACGGCAGGTGGAATCGTTGAGATACGTGTAAGAGGCCTTCCGGCAGGGTTGGGAGAGCCTGTTTTTGATAAACTTAATGCAACGATAGCACATGGACTGGCATCAATTGGCGCTGTAAAGGGCATAGAATTCGGGGCCGGTTTCAAAGTTGCGAATATGAAAGGGTCGGATTGTAACGATCACCCGTATCTTGATGGTGATAGAGTCAGATTCAGGACAAATAATGCAGGTGGATTTTTGGGCGGTATGAGTAACGGCGAGGAGATCGTGGTCAGAATCGCGGTGAAACCAACACCAACGTTATCTGTTGACCAACCATCTGTGGACATGTACAAGATGGAAGAAACGATACTTTCACCTATAACAAGACGTGATCCCACAATATGTGGAAGAATTTACGCGGTGGGTGAGGCAATGGTCGCTATCGCAATTGTTGATTCACTTATGATGGCCCATGGCTACGCTTCAGTATGCAAAATAGATAACCCCTGGAGGCAGATTTAAAGATGCCACTTGATGAGGTAAGGGGGGCAATCGGGCAGATTGACGATGATATAATAGACTGTATCGTGCAGAGAATGAAACTGGCAGATGTAGTATTTGAGATAAAAAAGAAGGAAAATCTGGCAATCGAAGATAAGGGTCGGAATAAAATTGTTTTGGATAGAGTTGCAAAAAAGGCAGATGAACATGGATTAGATCCAGGCAGAATCATGGATATATTTGAAATTTTGATTAAAATGAGTATAGAGCGCCAAAAGCAGCTAAAACAAGGTACAACTGGGTAATTTATGCGGATATGAAAAAAATTGCAATTATAGATTACGGGCTCGGGAACCTCAGAAGCGCAAAAAAGGGGCTGGAATACGCTTCTGTAGAAGTGATAGTTACAAAGGATCCAAAGGATATTGATTCTTCGGATGGAGTTGTGCTTCCTGGCGTGGGTGCATTTAAGAGTGCAATGAAAAATATAAAGCCGCTAAAAAATGTTTTAGCAGAATTCATTAAAGATGGAAAGCCGCTTTTGGGAATATGCCTTGGAATGCAGATGATTTTAAGTGAAAGCGAAGAAGGGGGATCAATTAAGGGCCTTGATATTGTTCCTGGAAAGGTTAAACGTTTTGATGAAAAAAAAACAGATATAAAAATACCACATATGGGGTGGAATTCGATTTCTATTAAAAAGGAGCACCCTTTCTTGCAAGAGATAGGTGAAGGATCATTTGTCTATTTTGTCCACTCCTATTACGCTGTCTCAAATGGAAGGTACGTTCTGGCCACTACGGATTATGCCGACGAGTTTGCATCTATCGTAACAAACGAAGGTGAAAATGTTGTAGGTACACAGTTTCACCCCGAAAAGAGTGGGGCTGTGGGACTAAGGATGCTTAAGAATTTTGTTGGCATGTGTTAGCAAGGGAAGTAAGGAAATAAACTTTTTTCGTAACTATTCACCCACCCATAACCAGTTTTCCATCAAACCATCAAAAACAGAAAAATCAATATACAACGACCTCCCCTCAACCCTATATTAAAACATAACCAAATTTTCCATTAATCAGAGGGGGTTGCTAGGGAACGATTGCAGAACTTGAGGAACGTGTCAGATCATTAGAGGAGCAACTCAATAAAAACAGTCGTAACAGCAGTAAGCCGCCTTCAACTGATGCTTATTCAAATAAGAAACCCAGAATAAAAAGTAGGCGTGTCAAGAGTGATAAG
>DAOWMC010000195.1 GCA_030643285.1 Methanobacteriota archaeon
ATCACTTGGAAAAACGCTTGTAGTGACACCAAGTTCAGCTCCCATATTTGTGATAGTTGCCCTCTCGGGAACCGATAGCGTCTTCAAACCTTCGCCAAAGTATTCCACGACGTTTCCGACATTGCCCTTTGTGCCAAGGATGCTCAAAAGTTTCAGGATCACGTCTTTACTTGTGACCCAATCCGGTAACTTACCGGTCAATTTCACACCGATCACCTGTGGGCAGGTAAGGTAAAATGGCCCACCACCCATTGCCACGGCTACATCCATCCCCCCGGCACCTATTGCAATCATCCCGATGCCACCGTTAGTGGGTGTGTGGGAATCGCTACCCAAAAGCGTTGATCCTGGCCTTGCGAACCGTTCAAGATGCACCTGATGGCAGATGCCGTTTCCCGGACGTGAATGATATGCCCCTGCTTTTGTTGCCACAGATTGGAGGTAGAGGTGATCGTTATGATTCTCAGGTCCGAACTGAGACATGTTGTGATCAACATAACTGACCGAGAGATCGGTTTTAACCCGCCGGGCTCCCATAGACTCAAATAGTAGAAATGCCGTCGTTCCCGTTGCGTCCTGTGTCAGCGTCTGATCCATACGAATACCAATCGGCTCTCCAGCTATGAGTTCACCGTCCACCAGATGCTCTTCAATAATCTTATAGGTCAATGTTTTAGCCATATTACTCTCCGTTTTTTCTTTTTTTTTTCAGGTTATTAAGATATCGGGTTATTGAGATATTAGGTTATTAAGATATTAGGTTATCAGGATATCAAGTTATTAAGATACAGTATGCCTTTTACATATTCAACCTATGATCAACCTTACTATATTTTGGGGAGTATCACCGATGATCAGGTAAAGATGTACCAAAGATGTACCTAAGATTTACCTAAGATTTACCTAAGATGTACCTTAATGTATACTCGATAGTTGTGATTATAATTTGATAAAGGCGAATGTAAACCCCGAGACAAAGGGTGTAATTTTTCGTGGTTATGATGGTTACTCCACTTCAGTGCCAACGGATCTTGAATAAGGTGATGGAGAATGATATACTTTTACTTTTGGCATACGGGATAATTGATGTCGTTATCCCTCCTGAACGAAGTTATCGCTTCCGGCTTGTCGCAGAGAATAAATGGGGTTACAGATGGATAAAATAAATGGCAACAGTGATTGAACTATATGATGATGAGGATTTCAGAGGCTTCTGTGAAGGGGATGGGTATTCCAGCACTTTTAATGTGGATGGGGGCTTTTGTGAGAAGTGATGAACTGATGCAGCCTATGGATATAACAATTTTTCAAGATAAGACGAACTCCATGTGTCAAGGATTTCTTATATAATTCTTTTGCCCTCCATCTTTGAGCATCATTCCTCCAAAGAGAATAAAATCGACACCTACTTCACCTGCACTTACTATCGATTCTTCCAATATTTCGGGCGAATTGGTTAAAAAAAGGATGACGGGGAGTAGAAACATTCCACAAAAGCTATAACCAACGTGACCTTTATTTATAATCAGTCACATAATTAAATTTGATCTACGGTCTTTCAGGGGGGCAAAACCCATGATCCAAGATTACTATTACGATTACGCTTCGCTTGTAAACTCTTACACAGAAAACCTTGTCGAAGGCCTCATACCTCAGAGGATACTTCCGTTTGACTGTTATGAAGAAAGAAAGATTGACAGTGAAGTTATAAGCTGGATTGAAGACGGAGGAATTGATTTTGCCGTTGTTAAAGGCGATGCCGGGTTTGGTAAGACAAATCTTTTATGCACGCTTGCAATTGAACTTATCAAAAAGGGAACTTTTACTGTTTTCTTTGTAAAATCTGAGAATTTGATGGATGAGCGCTTTGATGATAACATCTTAGCAAGTCTTGATTTAAGGAATAAGAATTTGAGCCTGAGCGAGGTTTTAGAAACAATCTCAGAGTCTGAAAAGAAGATCATATTTCTTTTAGATACACTCGATGTGATTGCAACAGACGGTGGCATAGCAAGATTGGACCGGTTTCTTGCAACATTCAACAGACATAGTCCCATTGTAATCGGTGCATCAAGACCGATCGAATACGGCAAAATAAAAGATCTTGCAAAAAGGACTTTTGAATTAGAACCATTCTCTGACGATGAAGTGAAGAGTCTATTTGATAAATACAAAGCCTATTACAAGATGGAAGGTGTTCAGCTCAGACAGCCGATAATTGATGTCTGCCGCAATCCGCTTCATATGAGGATGCTCTTTGAGGTTTATCAACCAGATGAAATTCCTGAAGACATCAACACCCAGAAGCTGTATGATCAGTACTGGGATAAAAAGATTGGAGGGATACGTCGTGGTGCACTTTCACATTTAGATAAAGGAAAGAAGAGGGTTGCACCTCAACTGAAAGAGAAGCTTGCATTAAAGATTGCTCTTGAGATGTTCACCTCAGGAAGAATAACACTTGAAAAAGCGAGTGTAGATAAGATCAAAAAAGGGTTTAATGAGAAAGAAATCTTCAAAATAGTCCAAAAAGCCGAGATAAAAAACAGTAAAGATGTGATTTTCAAACAAGATATTAGAGATATTACAATCGAATACAACACAATTGTTAACGACGCATATAATGATCTTTTAGATGAAAGCGTGTTAAGAGAACAGAATAGAAAGATGGAGTTCTTCCATCAGACCTTCTTTGAGTATTCAGCGGCAAGGTCAATCATTGAAGAAGATGAGAAGCCCAAACAAATTTTGATCAAAGAACTACTCTCAGATATCACCTCGCTTGAGAAACGTGCAATCATCGAACATGTGATACTTTATGCAAATATATGTGGAAAAAATAGAATCTCTTACAAATTTTTGAAGAAACTTTCAGAAACAAATTTTTACACAAATATGATCGCAATAGACCTTCTAAAACATTTTGAGGGCATCACAAAAGATGAAGCTGAGATTTATAAAAATCTGGCAGAATCCAATTTAGGGGGCATATGTTTATATCTTGCACAATCTTTAAAAGATATTTTAATTAAACACCCCGAACTTGCAACAGAGCTTATCAAGACTTTAGCAAAAGATAAAAACCGGGATGTGCGAGAAGCTGCGGCAGAGGCACTTTTAAAACTCATTGAAGTTAAACCAGAAATTGCAACAGGGCTCATCAAGACTATAGCAAAAGATGAAGTCGATTATGTGCGATGGGTCGTAGCAAAGAC
>DAOWMC010000062.1 GCA_030643285.1 Methanobacteriota archaeon
AAGCTGCTCGGGTAGCGGCCAGGTGGTTCCAAGTTTAAGTGTGCCCACCTTATCCTCAAGTCCAAGGAGTGTTAAAGCCTCCTGCGAGTACATCCAACCTGTACCGCTTGTGACTATTACAAATTCGGCATCTTTTGGTCCCACATACCAGTTGAACTCAGATTTTTCAAATACCTTCCGGGCTTTTTCTAATTTTTTATGTAATGAACCATGTTTTGAAGGAACCGGCTGTGTAAAAAATAATCCCATTCCTGAAATATTTGCTTTACGGCCACCCTTTTGAATCTCACCAAGTTTGACATTTCCCCTTGCATGCGATATCCTCGTGACACTTCGCATCATACATATGGATTTGAGGCTTTCGGATAACTCGAATGTCCATTTGAGCATATCTTTTGCTTCCTGAATACTTGATGGTTCGAGTAATGGTATGTCAATAAACCTTACAAAGTTACGTGAGTCCTCTTCCTGTGTCGATGAATGTGCACCCGGATCATCACAGACAACAAGTACAAATCCGCCTCGCGTATCGGATTGATTTACACTTGCTAAAAAATCAGAACATACATTTATACCCTGATGTTTCATTGCACAAAGTGACCGAAGGCCAGTAAATGCGGCCGCTCCGGCTGCTTCCAGGGCAACTAACTCATTTGTGGACCATTCCGCATAAAACCCAAATTTATTAGCAACCTTTGAAAGTGTACCCATTATCTCGGAGGAGGGAGTACCAGGATATGCCGTACAGAAGTCAACACCTGCCTCAATAGCACCTCTTGCTATTGCTTCATTTCCCATAAGTAGTACGCTTTTACCCGGATCATCTATCTCAACGTTTAACATTACAACGCCTCCATTATTTGTGACCTGTCCTCTTCACTCAATTTAAGGTAGCCCAATTTCTTATCCTCTATACTGCCAATTGACGATTTCTTCTTTTTCAATGCAATTTTTTTAAGTAGCTCGATCTTTTCTTCCAAAAGCGGCTTTGTCTCAATTGTTCCCTTCTCTTCTGCACCTTTAATGAGGTCTTCTGCAATTTTATTTCTTATTATTATTGTGTTCCACCCTTCTTCCGAACCAATTGAACCTATTGATATGTCTGCAAACTCTGAAGTAACATCCAGGCAAACGCCACATGTGGGCCTGGCAAACTGCTTTATCTCACTCAACTCAATCTCTACAGGAGAGTTATCTGTTTGTACAATTAGCTTACCACCAGTTATATTCAGCTTTTTAATCAAAGATGGATTGATCTTTTTATTCAGGTATTCATAAAAGTCCCCGGAAAAGAAAGCCTCCATGCAGAAAAGCCCGATTGTAAGTTTGATCGCCTCTTCGCCCATGTTTTGCATCTTTCTTGCGGCCGTTACCTGACAGGGTGTGGCCACCATACCTATCTTTTCGATACCATCTTTTACACCATCTTTAACTCCGATCAGTGTTGGAGATACTGTATACTTTGTACCTGCGGATTTAAGTATCTCTTCCTTTGTTCTGGCGATTATCGGGGAAGGAATAAGATCCGAGGACTTTGCCAGGACCACTCCATCTACCATCCCTGAATCAATGGCATAGGCACAGAGTGCAGAAACAACCCCACCATCCTGTGCAAAATTTTTTATTTCATCGCCTTTTGCCCTGCCTGCTAAAATTGATATATATGACCCGATTGCCGCATCTTTTCGGTTGTCACCAAAAACCTGTTGATCAAGTGCAATGATATCCACATATGTCCTCGGGCAGAAATTGTAACACTTTCCCTCATCGATGCCACACTGTTCTATTATTACAGCCCGCTCTTTTACAAGATTTATATATGGACAGATATCGACACAAGCACCACAGCTTGTGCATAAACCGGCTTTGATAACCTCTCTCTCAAGCTCTTTTGCCCCTTTTTTGACTACCATTTTGATTTCCCTCATTATGTTCTTTTAAGCAAAAGCATATTTAATCTTTTTATTCAGACATTGCCTGGTCTGCAAGCTCGATACCCCTATCAAATGCCTTCATGTTTACATCAATGGCTTTTTTTGGTACGGATTCCCTCACAATGTTTCTTGCAGCGTCCAATGGTAGTAAATCCGTGATTTTAAGAAATGCCGAAAACATGATCACGTTTGCAAATACTGATTTTCCAAATTCATCGAGTGCGATCTGTTGCACAGGTAGCTCGTACCTCTTAACTTTTCCAGGAACTTTTTTGACCGTTGTCGGATCTGTAAAGATTATACCGTCTGGCTTTATGCTCCTTGCATAGGAGGAAACGGCATCCTTAGAAAACAGGATTAAATAATCGGGCTTAATTATTCCAGGATAATCTATTTCCTCGTCATCAATCACAACATCTGCATAGCACGCCCCACCCCTTGCAGTGGGACCATAGGCATCGGTCTGTACCGAGAATTTCCCTGCTGCAAGTGATGCGGCGGTTGTAATCAACATACTGAGTGTAACAACCCCTTGGCCACCGTATCCGGCTATTCTCATCTCTTTTCTCATCTTAATCACCTTGTGCCCTCTTGATTATCTCTTTATATATTGTGTTTAAATCAGGTCGGTCGGTCTTTTGGAACTCGCCAACTAAGAACTTACCCTCAAGTTCTTCCTCGCTCATGCCTTCTGCCTTTTTTATGCTCACAGCGCTATCTCTTATCCATCTGAACAGATCAATTGGTTCAGGCATCTTGTTTTTTCGTCCAAAGTACGTTGGACAGGTCGTTACCACCTCTATAAACGAAAGCCCACGATGATCTATCGCTTTATTAAGTGTATTCATGAACTGTTTGATATGGGCAGAAGTCCACCTGGAAACAAAGGTTGCACCACTTGCAATTGCAAGCTCACAACCGTCAAATGGCTTCTCAAGATAACCATAGGGGGCAGTGGTTCCCTTATATTCGGTTGGTGTTGTTGGAGCAGCCTGCCCACCTGTCATACCGTACACGTTGTTATGAAGCAGGATCAAAACCATATCAAGATTTCTTCTACATGCATGTACAAAGTGATTTGTCCCAATGGCAAGTAAGTCACCATCACCACAGAAACAGATTGGTTTTAGTTCGGGGTTTGCAAGTTTTGCACCTGTGACAACCGCAGGCAATCTTCCATGAAGTGTCATCACCGTGTAGCCTGGTAATAGAGTTGGTAGGGCAGAATGGCAACCTATCCCCGTAAAGAATACATACTTCATTTTATCCAGTTTCCTCTCTGCATAAACGCGGGTTACAGCCTGAGCAATGGCGCCATAACCACATCCTGCACAGAAGATATGCATTGTGGATGCGTATCTTGATAGAGGATGATCCGGCCTCTCTGCACCTGCTAACATTGATATTGACATTACGCCACCTCCTTGATTTTGCTAAGTATCTCGTGCGGTTCATGAAGCTTTGATATCTGTATAACAAGATGTGCGGATACACCTTTTTTGGCTGCGACCCTATCAATCTCAATGAAGAGCTGCCCCATATTTATTTCGGGAACAACAATGGATTTTACACTTTCTGCAACTTTTTCAATCGCGGTCTGTGCAAATGGCCAGATGGTCTTTAACCGTAAAAGCCCGGCTTTGATGCCCTGCTCTCTTGCCTCCCTAACGGCTCTAAGCCCCGTTCTTGCGGGAAGCCCATATGCTATAACCGCTACATCAGCATCATCAAGGTAATATGACTCTGTCATTGTAATCTTTTCTTCATTTTTTATTATCTTATCACATAACCGCTTAACCATTTTAAAGGAGCCTTTGGGTACTGTGTCCAGTATGGGAATTCCAAACTCATTGTGTGAGACACTTGGCAGCCAAAATGGAAAAGCGTGAGTTCCTAACTGAAGTGGAGGTGGTACTATAAGCTCACCATTTTCTTCATAAGTAAAAGGCTTGAATCCTTTTCTTGGCCCTATCTTTCGCTCAATAATATTCTTTTTAAACTCTTCTGCAGATTGTATAACAACTTTTTCCCTGCAGTGACCGAGCATGGCATCACTTAAGATTATTACAGGTGTTCTCCATTTCTCAGCCAGATTGAATGCCTCGACTGTTAAATCAAAAGATTCCTGAGCCGATGCCGGTGCAACCGCAATTATCTCATAATCGCCGTTTCCACCATACCTTGCCTGCATCACATCTCCATGATGTGGAACACTAACTATACCCGAACCAGGTCCGGTCCTCTGTACGTTTCCAACAACAAGTGGAATCTCGCTCTGAGCAGCCTGACTTATGTATTCCTGCATCAAACTGAATCCGGGACCTGATGTGGAGGTCATAGCTTTTGCGCCTGCCAATGAGGCGCCCACCACTGCCGCTATCGATCCTATCTCATCCTCCATCTGTATAAAATTACCACCAACTTCAGGTAGACGGACACTGAACATCTCTGGAACCTCATTTTGCGGTGTGATGGGGTATCCTGCAAAGAATCGGCATCCTGCTGCTATTGCACCCTCTACCATCGCATCGTTTCCGGTTATCACATGCGTTCCGGTCCTAATTGCTTTATCTTCACTCATTTTTTCACGTCCTCTAACACATAGATCGAATAACTTGGACAAACATATTCACAAAGCTGACAGAAAGTACATTTGCCACCATCTTTTACCATAGGTGGATAAGTCAATTTGTGGTTTAATTCACTGGACTTGATTAATATATCTCTTGGGCAAACTTCTATACAATATTCACATCCGCAACATCGCTCTTTTTGTAGGAAAAGTCTCTTTCTCTTTTCAATTTTTTCAGTATGGGTATATAGTTCAGGGATACCGATCACCTCTTTCCACTATTTTTAAATTAATCGTTTTTTTTGTCTATAAAAACAATTCTTTATGTATGATCGTTATAATGTGAGCCTTACGGTACTTATACTTTCTTGTTTGATAAATCTGATTTTAGAACCTGGAAAAAATCATTTGGGCGTATTTGGCGTGTTTTAATAGGTTGTCTCAATATTTTTTATTTCTTTTCCCACTTGTAAAGTTCCACAACCTGTGAAAGCGTACTTCCCCTCTTTATCTCCTCTCTGACGCGTTCCTCATTCTTTTTTACTTCCATCGCCCTTCTGGCGATCTCATACCCCTTTTCTTTTGGTATAACCATAACACCGTTGTCATCACCGACAATGTAATCCCCTGGTTTGACCTTTATTCCACCACAGGTTATCTCGGCATTTATTTCACCAAAACCTTTGGGATCTCCGGCATTTGATACAACCCCACTTGAAAATACCCGAAAACGCATCTCAATTATATCCTCTACATCTCGCACAGGCCCATCTATAACCAGTGCCAAAATCCCCTTATTTTTAGAGCTATGTGATGCCAGTTCGCCCCATGGGGAAATAGACGGACCGTTATATATAACAAGAATTTCACCTTTTTTACAAACATCAATTGCCTCCACGGTCTTTGCCCAATCACCTTCAAATGTCTGAACCGTGACTGCTTTACCAACCACTTTTATACCCGGATAAAGTGGTCTTATACCTTTCATACACCGTGCCCTGTGCATGGCATCGGAAATGTTTGGCGTGGAGACTTGCATAAAAAGGTCAATTGTCTCTTTTTCAAGTGACTTTCTTTTCCTCTTTTTTACATTTACCTGATCTATGCTTTTTCGTATCTTTCTCGTGGACTCTGTTACGTTTGCAGATCGTATTATATTTCCTCCGACAATTACAACATCTGCACCCATGCTAATCGCTACAGGGGAATTATCTTCATTCAGCCCACCTCCAACGGCCAATGGCACATTGACAACCTTTGAAATCTTTTCTAAAAGATCAATCGTATCGATTCCGACCATCTGCTGATCTATGCCAACATGAACACATATATAATCCACACCTATCTCTTCGATCTCCTTTGACCGCTCAACAGGATTTTCGACGTTTATGATATCAACCATCAGCTCTACGCCATATTTCCTCGCTGCCATCAGTGCATCGGAAATTGTCGAGTTATCAGAAACCCCCAAAATTGCAACAATATTTGCACCGGCCTTTGCAGCCATCTCAACTTCTATGGCCCCGGTATCCATTGTTTTCATGTCCGCAACTATCTTATTCTTAGGAAACTGTTCCTTAAGGGCCCTTACAGCATCCATACCCTCGCTTTTTATAAGTGGTGTTCCAACTTCGATCCAGTCTGCCCCACCATCAACAGATTCTTTGGCGATTGTAATAGCACGGTCCAGTTCAACAACATCCAAGGCTACTTGAAGTTTGGCCACCATTCCATACAGCCCCTCATAACTTACAACTGTTCCACCGTCAAAACCTTAATCGAAGAAGGTATCTTAACAACATTACCCATCTTTGCCCCAACAAGGCACTCCACCTTCTTTTCGGCGGCAATATCAAGTATCCGCTGTGTGATAACACCATCAAAGACGATGCTTGATATACCATCTGCTTCCCTGAGTGCATTTGCCGAGTCCCTGACAGGAACCTCTCTTACAACTTTTCCTTCTCTATCCAAAAGTCTTGCATTAAGTGTCCCGCTGAGCTGCTCTGCATGGTTTTTGAACTTGCTTTTTCCACCTTCGCTATTATCATCTTTTTCAGGTTTTCCAAAAGCTAAAATCCTTCTTTTAGGCAGATTTTTTTTC
>DAOWMC010000047.1 GCA_030643285.1 Methanobacteriota archaeon
ACCATCGCGTTCGTTGATCCACGATCCATCAGGTTTCTGAAGAGCAGTGAGATTATTGGAAAGATCCTGATACCAATCATGCCCGCCAATAACGTCGGGTTCGGTCATCGTTAAAGCCTTGGACATGCTCAGATAGTAATAAAACTGACCGCTTCCAGGATTACCCATCCCTGGGTTCCCATCCCACATGTAGTTATCTATCACCCAATCGAGTGAAGCTGCTACTCTGGGGTTATCTTTCTCAACATTGGATAGCCGCAGACCCCAGATTCCAGCACCGGTCATGCTTCCATAGGAGTACACATCGCCAGCAAGACTAGCACCTGGATAGTATACGAAACCCCCATCATTGTACTTGTTATAACTTGGATTCCAGATAACTTCATAACCTATGTCTGGTATGGTAATATTCTCCTGCCTATTTTGTGTCCTTGCCAGAAATACCTGTGATTTATCCCACAAGAGATCGTCTTTAGAAACGCTAAGCACTGAATCCAAAGCCATTAATGCAAACTGGGTGTTTGATAGATCTGGCCTAGAGTGACTTCCGTATCCGAAGCCCCCATAATACCAGTTATCCTTATTCACAGATCCCCATAAGCAATCTTCATCCCACTGAGAATTGTTCAACCATTGCGCAGCGTTATCAATCGTAGCGTCATAACTGTCGTTGTGCGTGGCAACGAGTGCAAGTGTAGCCAATGATGTGGGATAGGTCTTGCTACCACTATTCCAGATCGAACCATCGCCCTTGACATTACTGCGGATGTAACCGATTGCATCCTGTACATCAGGGTCGGTCTCGTCATAGCCAGCATTCAGAAAGCACAGGACTGCGAGTGAGGTTACACCGATGTCGTTGCTCCAGGAGCCGTCTCCGTTTGATGGGTCTGGTGTACCCTGCTGGGTGGTGCGAAGGTATTGGAGACCTTTTTTTGTTACAAGAGAACGGTTACCATCAATATAATCAGAAGGATCAGTCCAACCAGTGGTAACAAGACTGTAGCCAGGTCCAGGACTTCCCCATGCGGGACAATTTAAAAATCGCATTTCGAAATGTAAATGACAAGATGCCCCGCCATTTTTTCCAATAGTACCTATTTGCTCCCTTCTATCAACCTCACCACTGGTTTTGTCAATACTTTGGAGATGCCCATACATAGATTCCACTTGTGAGCCATCAGGCAATTCATGGCGAACAATAACGACATTACCCCATCTAGATCCTGCATCTTCCGCGTAAACTATCGTTCCTTTTGAGACAGCATATACTGGTTCTCCACAATCTGTGTCCCCACCACCTTCTCCATTCCAATCTTCGCCAAGGTGAAGTTTATTTCCGAAGTCAGGATTTGGAACTCCAAAATCTTGTGCATTATACCAGCCATCCCCATCAGACTCTTTAGTAACATAACCGGTTGCCCCAACTGGATAATCAAAACCATCGGATATCGGCACCCTCAAAATTGAGGTGGTTGCTTGGCTTTTAAACTCCTTTGCCGCCGAAGCTTCTTTGATATCTTTACTTCCCATTATGCTATTTGATGCATCTTCCGCCACAACTGCTGGCACCGCACCTATCAATATTCCAAGTATAACTAAGCAACTTAGTATTTTCACAATCTTCCTTCGCATGACTTTACCTCGTTTTTATCAGATTTCCGCCTCGGACAGTTCCAGATAGTCGCTCAAAGTCAAATTCGCATTTGATGTCCTATCCTGCTCAATACAACCTGAAAAAATTACTGATACAACGCAAACAATGGCGATTACCGCCACAACCGCTAAAGTTGTATTTTTCATCACTCGCCCCTTCCCATTATTGACACTTATAGCGTTCCATCTCGACGCTAATGTTAACCAAAGTTCGTTATAAACCAACAGTATATAATCCTATCGAAATCATTCTCCAAAAAATTAACGAAAAAAGAAAAAAACAAGTATGATAAAACTCTACAATTAGATCAATTCTACAGACATAATTGTACAAAAGGCCTATAAAAGGCCCGCTACATGTTAGATATCGTCCTCTCCCTTATTCCTCTTTTTCCACTCATCCAGAGGAACACCATACTTTCTTTCAATCTCTTCTCTAAATACAGGACCTGAATTGTAAGCACAGAAGGGAACGATCCTTCGCTTAGGATCCGGTGTGGCATAATGAATAAGACATCTTTTAACCCTCTCGATGTCATAGTTGAAAGAGTCCTGAAAATGCATGGCACTTACAAGCATCATATTCCAGTGAATGTCAGAAAGCCCATTTTTACCATCCGATAAAAATAGAGATGATATAAACTTAAAAGGATCCATTCCCTTTGGTGCTTTTTCTTTATCGAAATATTTTTTAAGAAGCTTCACCAGCTCACTTGGGATTTTGGACTTTGATATTTGTGATTCCCTAACATTTTCTACGATATCTGAGGCATCACCTAAAAATCCCGTAACATCTATAAATCGTGTAATGGGTATAACCTTTGAGCCTTCTATAAAAAGATATGTGGCTATTCCACAATGTGGGTGAGCACTGAATGTTGGCTTTGGCTTACCATCTATCAGATATGCCAGATCGGATATTGGGGCAACACATGGAACCGGATAAAAATCATCCTTTTCTAAAAAATCTGTCTGTTTGACTAACCGGTCAGCCAGATCGGGTAGTGTGAATCGCTCTTTTAACCTGTCCTCCTGAGAGATTCTTCCTGTAAAAGAAACAGGTTGATATGTGATGCCTCTGACAACATCAATGTTTTTTATTCCGAATTTGAGTATTTCCCCCACCTGATCGTCGTTTATCCCATTTATGATTGTTGGAACCAGAACCGTTGCCAATGGCTTTGGCTTTGTTTTTCTACAATTTTCTATGGCCTTTCTCTTTATATCCAATAAGGGCCTGCCTCTTGCCGCTATATAGTTTTCCTCCCGCAACCCGTCAAATTGAAGATATACCGTATGCATTCCGCAATCAATCATCTTTTGAGCAAATTCTGGATCTTTTGCAATCTTAATTCCATTTGTTGCAACCTGAACCTGTGAAAACCCCAGTTCACTTGCCTTTTTTATCACATCGAAAAATCTTGGATATATTGTTGGCTCACCCCCAGAAAACTGAACTGCTACGGTTGGAACGGGTTCATTGGCCCGTAACACCTCTAACATACCCACGATTTCATCATAAGAAGGTTCATAGACATACCCTGCGACATTGGCATTTGCAAAACATATGGGACACTGTAGATTACACCTATTTGTAAGATCAACGTTTGCTAGGGCAGTATGACTCAGATGCATATCACATAAACCACAATCGCTAGGGCAAGTTTTTGCATCAGCTATGTTGGGATTATCGACGCCATACCCATCATAGGCAAACGCTTCCGCTTTCAGATACATCTCAACATCTGACCAGTATATATCTTCTGACAAGCCATGTTTTGGACATTCTTTTTTTATCCACACCGAACCATCACGCTCAAATATCTCTGCGCTGATAATTTCTTTGCAGAAAGGACATATTGAGCTTGTAGTCTTTGGCAAACCTTTTTTCAAAGCACTTTTATATGAGTTCATTCTTACCCCATCACAAGTTATAGTACTTGTTCGCATTAAAAAATTTTCTGATTGGTGAGATGATATGTCTGTGATATATACAATATTAGCAGCTTTATGGTTAATGCTTCCTGCATACCTTCCAAATAGTTCTGCTGCACTGGTGAAAGGTAACATGCCGCTTGATTTTGGAAAAAACTTTATTGATGGAAGAAGAATACTTGGAGACGGTAAAACCTATCGTGGTTTTGCTGGAGGGGCGTTATTTGGATTCATTTTTGGCGTAATACAGAAATTTTCAGTTGAAGTTTACAATCCAATTGATATGCCGCACTTTACAATAATCGGATTACTATGCCTCTCGTTTGGGGCTATGTTTGGGGACTCTGCGGCAAGTTTCTTTAAGAGGCGCCTTGGACTTAAAAGGGGTGATCTGTTTCCTGTTGTCGATCAACTCGATTTTGTATTTGGTGCATGGCTCTTATGCTTTTTGTTTGCTAAAGAATGGTTCTTACAGGTCTTCACAACAGATATAATCATCGCCTCGCTAATAATCACGCCAATCCTACATTTATTTGTAAATAGAATTGCTTATAAACTGGGTAAAAAGGATGTTCCATGGTAAACTGTTGCGTATGTGACATCTGCGGCAAGGAGGCAGATGTAAGAAAATGTATCGTGTGCGGTAAATATGCATGCCCCACCCATTATTACATAATGCTCGGTGCCTGTTCGGATTGTGTTAGGGAGGACCTTCCCAAAGGTTATATACAATCGCTGATAAATTCCGAAGGATGTCAAAAATAGGTATCGCAGATACAACCTTTGCAAGAGTTGACATGGGTGCTGTTGCAATAAAAGAGCTTAAAAAAGGTGCATCGGTAACAATAAAACGGTATATTGTCCCAGGAATTAAAGACCTACCGGTAGCTTCAAAAAAGCTTATAGAGGAACAGAAATGCGATATTGTTATGGCGCTTGGAATGCCAGGTCCAAAAGATATGGATAAGCAATGTGCTCATGAGGCATCGTCAGGATTGATTATGGCTCAGTTGATAACAAATACACATATTATTGAAGTTTTTGTTCATGAAGATGAGGCAAAAGATGAACGTGAGCTCAAATGGCTTGCTGAAAGCAGAACCAGGGAGCATGCACAGAATGTCATTAAACTACTTTTCAGGCCAAAAGAATTTGAAAAAGAAGTTGGTATGGGCAAAAGGGAAGGATTTGAAGATGCCGGTCCTGCAAGGTTGTGAGTTGGCTCGATACCCGATATCAAAAATGCCTGTAACCTCTAAACTCCACCTTTTCTTTAGGATCATCGAAATAAACACCCTCTGACACAGCTTTTCCAATAACACTAAAAGTTACTTTTTTACTCGCAAAATCAAGGTCTTTTGGGTTTATTGTAAACAAAAGCTCAAAGTCCCCCCCACCATATAAAAAAAGCTCTCTCAAGTCCTTTTTGCTTTTTGAAATCGATTTTACCTCTTCTAAGATAGGTATCTGTTTTTCGTGTATGTTAAACCCGGTCTTGCTCTGGGTTGCAAGGTCGTGCGCAGAGGTGGCAAGTGAGTCACTTGTATCAGTCATGGAAGTTGCAAATTTTGATAATTCAATGCCTTCTTTTATCCTTGGTTCGGGTTCGAATAAAGCACCTAATAAAGTATCTTCCGCATTCTTTGATGCGCCGTTTTTTCCTAAAGCGATTCTAAGACCTGCTTGTGCGCTTCCCGGATTTCCGGTCACACATAAAAGATCCCCCGCTTTTGCACCCTCTCTTTTAACCAGTCTGCTCTTGTCGACTTTTCCAATTGCAGTTCCAACCAGTGTCAGTTCATCGTGTCTATCGACATCTCCACCTACGATGCTTACACCATATTTAGATGCACAGGCCTCCATCCCATCACCCAACCCCTCTAAAAAAACTGTGTCTGTGTCATTGGGGATGCCTATTGCCACGACAAAAGCAAAAGGAGTGGCACCCATTGATGCAATATCGCTGAGATTACAGGCAACTGTCATCCAACCAATCTGATATGGACTCATCCGATCTAAAAAATCTGCTTTTTTATGGAGCATGTCTGTTGTAAGAATCAGGTAACATTTCCCAAGACCTATCACGGCACAGTCGTCTTTTCCTGCCCCCACAACAACATTTTTTTTAGCACTGAAATTTGTGCAGATTATGTCAATAATCTCTTTTTCATTTATTTTGCTTACCTTCATCTGCTCATTCTTACTATACCTATTATCAATATATAACAACATATATTAAGTTAGACCTTTATAAATCGAATATAGATCAGATGAGCACGAGGACATTATCACATGAGTGAAATCGAAAGATACGAGTTCAAGAGGGAACTGGAAGCGCTTGAAAATAAGAGTGGGCGCGGTACGGAACTTATATCCGTTTATATCCCTCCAAATAAACAAATTTCAGATGTTGCATCCCAGCTGAGGGACGAACATGGTCAGGCATCAAATATAAAAAGCAAGTCGACCCGTACAAATGTTCAAAGTGCACTTGACTCGATTCTGTCAAGATTGAAATACATGAAAAAACCACCCGAAAGAGGGGTTGTTATATTTTGCGGTGCTATTGATATTGGTGGTGACAAGACACAGATGGAGACGACTGTAATAGAGCCACCCGAATTACTTGGTATATATAAATATCATTGTGATTCGGCATTCTTTTTAGACCCATTAAAAGACATGCTATCGGATAAAAAAACATATGGTTTGCTTGTTTTGGATAAAAGAGAGGCTACGGCCGGGCTTTTAATCGGAAAGCAGATCACACCGATGAAACACATGAATTCTACGGTTCCGGGAAAGCAAGGTAGGGGGGGACAATCTCAGAGACGTTTTGAGCGGCTTAGAGAAATTGCAATAGCCGATTTTTATAATAGAATTGCGAGGCATGCGAATGATGTCTTTTTACCTTTAAATCACAAGGGGCTTGAAGGAATTCTTATTGGTGGGCCAAGTCCAACAAAAGAAGAGTTTATAAAAGGAGAATTCCTGCATCATGAGATCCAGCAAAAGATTAGGGGGGCATTTGATGTCGCCTATACCGACGAATCAGGGTTAAACGAGCTTGTGGACAAAGCCGGAGAGACGATTTCTGACCTGGATCTGGCTATAGAGAAAAATCATATGGATAGATTCATGCGAGAGCTTGTTAACTCAAAGCTTGCATCATATGGCGAAGACGAGGTACGAAGAAATCTTCAGGCAGGTGCCGTCCAGGTTTTGCTCATATCAGGGGACTTAAGAAAAAAAAGGGTTAAAATATCATGTTCAAACTGTGAATACGAAAAAGAAGAGACCTTTAAACTTATTGATAATCAAGGTAAAACAGATCTTGGAAACTGTCCCAAATGTAGCTCTCCTCTAAAAATTAAAGAAGAAACTGATGTTGTTTTAGAGCTTACAGCGATAGCAGAGCAGATGGGTACTCAGATCTCCATAATATCGACAGATTTTGAAGAGGGTGCTCAACTTTACCGTGCTTTTGGTGGTATCGCCGCCATACTGCGGTATGAGACAAGGTTGTAGACTTTTTTTGTGAACCCTTAAATTAACAGGTTGAACAGATATTTGCCAAAGTTTATAATGTATATCCTACTTATTTAATGTAAAAAGATTAAGAATAGGGGGGCGATCAAAGAAGGAATTATACATGAGTAAAAAAATGCCAAAAATTTTGGTACTGTTTTTAGGGTTAGTGATGCTTTTAGCGGCCTTTCCTCTATCGACCGGAGCGATGGATGTGAATGATGTAACCAATTGGGTGAATGGAAAAGAACAACCAAAACCGCAGGTGATGGTATCCGGTTTTGAGATAGAACCAGAAGTGTTGATGGCAGGGGACGAGGCAGTTGTTACGATTACACTTGAAAATACGCAGGATAAGCCAATCACTGGATGGAAACGGGATATAAAGTATGATCATCGTTGGTCGATAAATAAAACCAAGGCAATATATGAAGATGAAATAATTGACGCTGATACAACGATAACTCTGACAATGGATGCCTGCATAAAAGAGGCATATATCTCCTGTGAGGGTATAAAAGTATACAATAAGTATCGTAACGTCGGCGCACTTGGACCAGGTAGGGAGCTTGATCTGGCATTCAAGATAAAAGCGCCTTTAAAAGACGGAATATACATTGTGAATTTTAATGCGGATATTGAAGACACGG
>DAOWMC010000177.1 GCA_030643285.1 Methanobacteriota archaeon
ATCAAGTATCAAAGATGTGGTTATGGATCTTGCATGTGCGGAGGGGTTAAACAGACACGCAGACTCTATAAAGGCACGATTTAATAAATGAAGTTTAAAGAGGTGTGATATGCTAAAAAGCATGGCTTTGCAGCTTCAATCGCAGCTTTCCGGGTTGGATATAGATGTTTCTGTTGAAGAGATCGAAAAGCGTCTTGATTCACTTATAAACAAATATAAAGTTTCGGAGGATGAAGCAAAGCGCACCGTTAAAAATTACTTTTTGAACAAAAATAATCCCTCTGGATTCCGTACTTTGGATTCTGAATTAGTGAAGATAAATGATATCAAAACGGAAGGTAGATGGATTGATATACATGCAAAAGTGGTACAGTTATGGGATAATGAACACGAGTCCATATCACAGGTTGGATTGATTGGAGATGAGACCGGGGTAATAAAGTTCGTATCATGGGCACGCTCAAAT
Organism: Methanobacteriota archaeon; assembly: GCA_030643285.1. Taxonomy (GTDB): domain Archaea; phylum Halobacteriota; class Syntropharchaeia; order DAOWMC01; family DAOWMC01; genus DAOWMC01. The sequence goes on from DAOWMC010000177.1 coordinate 467, forward strand.
TTGCCAAAAGTACAGGAAAACAAATCTTACGAGTTTAAAAATTTGGTTACGGATTTCTGGAATGGTAGGTACAGCCTCAAGATGAACCAGAATTCACAGATAATCGAGTTGGACGAGGATAAGGATATAGAGGTTGGTACCACTGAAGTGGAGATGATTGGTGCAGTAGTATCAATTCAGGAAGGAAGCGGGCTTATAAAGCGATGCCCTGTCTGCAACAGGGCCCTGATCAACGAATCCTGTGGTGAACACGGATCAGTTGAAGGAAAAAGTGATATAAGGGTAAAAGCAGTTTTTGATGATGGTAAACAAGCACATGATATACTATTAAATGCTGAAGTAACCGAGAAAATTACCGGTATCACATTAAAAAAAGCTGAAAAAGCATCTGTTTTTGAAGGTGGTATCGTAGATGAAATCAAAAGTGCCCTTTTGGGAAGATACTTTAAAGTTAAAGGCCCGAAGTTAGGAAGGTATGTTCTCGTCGATGAAATAATCAGATGTGATCTAAAGGGCGAGCTGAACGGAATTTTGGGGCGCTTTTAAATATTAAAACTGTAATCAGGTAAATGATTACAATGTTTAAATATTAGTAATCCATAAGATGTGGTTCAATGAATAATAAAACCTCTAAGATCATAACACATGAAGAGAATTGTACGGGCTGTTTGATCTGCCAGCTTCACTGTTCCTTTACATACACCAAAGCATTTAATCCATCAAAATCCTATATCCTTATTGAAAGACAAAACCATGAAAACAGTATCAGCTTCAAAAATGAATGTAACGATTGTGGTATCTGCGCTAGATATTGCCTGTATGGGGCGCTTGAAAAAGGAGCTAAGTAAATGTACGGGTTGCTGAAAAATCACATCGGCTTTTAAATGCTGTACTTGACTATGCAAATATTGATGATATTCTTAGGGATCTATTTGAGGTCTATCAATGTCAGGCACTTGACCCAAACGTCCGCCGAAAGCGGTTAATGGATCAATGGTGGGCTTAAGCGATCACGAATGGAATTATTCTGGGATCGATTGGGTTTTTGTACTAAACACTCTGATCTTTATGATACAGGTTTAAATCTTTGATATCCAAAACCGTAATTTTTTCAACATATATAGTCTCACATGCACGATAACCCGGATCATACCTATTGATGCTTGATCGCCATTCACCCAATTCAGCACCATCACTTATTCGATTTGCATAAACATATACGAGGTGCCCTTCAATTACCACAATGTCACCCACTTCGACCTTTTTTGCATCATTGTGGATTGACTCGTTAGCAAAGAGTAGATGATTATTGCTATGATGTTTGATAATATAGTTTTTTGATAAATCATTTCCGGGTTCGTAACGCCATTTAGCCTCGCTGCATCTATAACCGTGACCAAATTCAAAATATTTGTAGTAATAAGGATCGATTATTTTACCCCACACAATCGTAAAATCCATTGGGATGAGTAGATCCCAAACATTGGGGGGGTTCATTGAACCAGTTGTTTCATCCATAAACTCTGCCTGGCCTTTTAATGAATCAAACTCTAAATCATACTCATCTATCGCTACAACCTTCCCCGTTAAAGTATACTTAGCTTTAGCGATGATTGTGAAATTATACCCGGCGATTTCTTTTGTAAACTCTTTTCGATTGAATAAAAACGTGACCTGTTGAGCACCAGTCGGGTCATTGATTATTCCAATAACATCCGGCACAATGGGCGAGAGCAGGTATTCCAATCCACAGGATCCAATAATGAGTAAAGATATTATCACTAAAGCCATATACACCTTTCTACACTTAGAACGCCTATTTTTAAAGTTTGTACTTTTATTAAAAACTGGTTTGGGGTAGTTTTCATCGGTGGGTGTATCTGAAGAATCAGATGTCGATCCGGTCACAATTTTAGCTTAAGAAATGAACACTTATATATAGGCTATGAACATTTAGCAGTGTATTTTACTCCCTGTTTCACCTTAATTTCGAAATTCTCTTAGATTAAATCCATATGTCTGCCCCATCTAATACATCCTGCTCATCAACTTTTATATCCCACGAGTCTTTTTCAGAGGCCACCTTATAGTGTCCAATTGGCTTTGTGTCATATGATGTGCCTTCTGTTGCATATGGCACAACGATTTCAAAAAACCCATCTTTTTCGGATGTGACAACATTTGAATAGGTAAAAGTTCTGCCCCGATTAGTTTTAACATCTACTGAAATTGTTACGTTTTCATTGGCCTCTGCCCTTCCAATTATCCTTGCACCCTGCACATATTCAAATATTTTCGTACATTTTATATCCTCGCCCACGAACTGGTAAGCCGTTTTGTCCGACTCGTAAATAAGCCGATAATGGTTCAGTGGGGTCACGTTTACAGAAGGTTTGTCGTTGGCACAATCAAATATATGTAATTTTGCATACATCGTATCAAAGTACTCCTGATTGGGTATTGCATTACCTCCGCTAATGTTGTAATACCTTTTTGGGTCCTTTTCTGCAATTTTTGCAAGGTTTTCAAATTTACCCCCCATCACTATTTTTCCATCATTTGCATTTTGATAATAATAGCCCATCCTGTAGTCTGTTATGATATAACGCACCCTGGTTTCGTTCAATATATCAGAAGCTGATTGTTCGTCTTTTGCGGTAAAAAACCCGGCAGATTCGTGTATACCCCACTGAAAATTGTTAGAAACGACAGGGCGACGTGCAACATAAATGATCCAGTTACCGTTATCCCACCAGCTCATTACCCCATATTCTGGCGTTTGAGACAGATTGGATGGGTTATCATAATAACTGGTTTTTGGCGTGTTTTCCCTCATCCATCGCAACGTCTCGTCAAGGTCATAATACACAATACCCGGTTTTTCAATTGTTTCTGCAACCGCCACATAAAAATTTGGCACAAAAAATAATATTATAATAAAAATCAGCAAAAGGGGATTTTCCATTTTTTTTCTGCCCTTTTTTGTGTCAGGTTTTTTAGTTTTTTCAAGAAATGTCAAATCAATTTTAAGGAGGTCTAATGTTTTAAAGAATGCATATGCCGTAATAATCGAGATACTTACAGACAGGAGGTAAGCAAATCTTGTTTGAAATAGCGTGAGCAAAAACG
>DAOWMC010000174.1 GCA_030643285.1 Methanobacteriota archaeon
CAGACAATCACTTGGCCTTGCATCCAGCTCTTTTACAGACTCGTTTACCCGTATAAAAAGGCGTGCGTAATAAACTCCATTATCGATTTCATCAATTAAAATTTTGTTTATAACCGCATTGAAAGTATCAAGCATCGAGACCATCAAATCATGAGTCATTGGCCTTGGTGATATTTCATTTCGCAGGGCAGAAGAGATTGATGCAGCCTCGGTAATGCCTATGCATATAGGTACAAATCGGTTAGAATCATCTGACAAAAAAACCACTGGCATTGGCTGTGATTGGTAACCCACTATGCAGACCTTATTTACATTGACCTGTATCTCACCCATAAAAAGGAACCTGAATTGTTTTATTTTGCCTTGAGCTTTGTTTCAATCTCATCCAAAAGCTCTTCGTCTGACTTACCTTCCGTAATGATATCAACACTCTTTGCCATCTCCCTTATCCTTTCATTTTTGGAATGAGATTTCGGACCTGGAGACTGGGTGGATTGATATTGAGACCTGAATCCAAATTCAACTTCCCTCTGCGCTCGGGTAAACTCTCCCATGAATTTACCCATGCTTCTTGCCAGCTCGGGTATTTTATTTGGGCCAAACAGCAAAACAACAAATATAACGATTATAAGAATCTCTGGCATGCTTATCATCAATTGTGCCTCACTATTCAGTTGGTCTATATTGGTAATAAAAGTTTTTGTAACTTGCAAAACCACCGCTTCACCTTAACGTTCAACTGTTTTTGATTCTTATGTGCAGATTTTAAGAATATATTGATCATACATTTGTTTTGGGTGCACAAAAATATTATATATGTGTTCATAAGGCAGTATATTAAGTTAAGTTTCAAGTTAGGGAAAAAAATGCTAACCCAACTATTTAACCCTGTAAATTATCAATTCACACCATATGCAGTTCCAGGTTTAGCTGTTGCTATTACACTGTTAGGTCTGGCTGTGTATGTACTCATCCGAAATAGAAAATCAGTTGTCAATTTCTCCTTTTTCAGTGTATCGTTAAGTGCCTCAATATGGCTTTCGGGCGTGGCTGTTCTTTACTTGACAAACGATCCGGATCTTTCCCTGCCTTTTTACAAGTATTATACATTTTTTGGCGTAGCCAGTATCGCACCGGGTATATATTTTCTCACGGTCTCTTCGCTAAAACTTAAAGAAAAAAATAAGTTTGTTCTGTTAAGTTACCTGGTGGGTTTTGTTTTCTATATACTTTGCCTAACAACAGACTGGTTAGTGATAGGAGTTAAAACGTATAACTGGGGAAATTATGTGCAGTTTGGTCCGCTTAGCTATCTGTTTTTAACGTTTTTCTTTGCTTTGATGTTAACATGTTTCTACTATTATCACATTAATCTCAAAAAAGATATTTCAATAAATGAAAAACAACAAATTCGCCTGCTATTCATCTCACTTTCAATAGCATTTATTGGTGTAGTTGATTTTATTCCTTGCTACGGGATAGATATCTATCCGTTCGGATACGTCCCTATCTTGCTTTTTATATTGATCCAGGCGTATGCAATACTTAACTACAAACTGATCGGTGCAATGAAAAAGACCGTCGATAGCATTGAAGATGGGGTTATTGTTATAGATAAACACGGTAAAATATCAGATATAAACCCATCGGCCCGCTCTATGCTTGGCAATTCTGACGTCATGGGAAAAAAGTTAGATGATGAATTCCCCTCTATAAAAAGGCTTTTTGATGAACTCAAGGCCAATCCCTCTGAAGCAATTGTTGAAAAGATACCACGGCAAGAACTAAATTCACAAATTAAAGAGGGAGTTTTTAATGTATCGATGTCATCGATTGAAGATGTCGATGGTGGTATGTCTTCAGTGTTGCTGGTTCTTAAAGACTTTACAGATCGCGATGAGATGGAGGGAGCGCTAAAAGAGAGTGAAGAAAGATTTAAGGAAATTTTAGAAAATGTCAATGATGTGATTGTCTTTGTGGATAATCATGGCAAGATACTCGATGCAAACAAAAAAACCAAAGACATCTTCGGATACACTCAGGATGAAATAATAGGAAAGAACGTGTTTAAACTTGGCCTATTTGAGGTGTGGGAGCTACAAAAAATAAGTAAGATTTTCGGTGATGTTTTCAGGGGAGATGAACCGGTACGTCTGATGGAACTGATAGTTAATAATAAAGATGGTAATAAGGTTCCTGTGGAGGCAAGTACCAAACTGATTGAAAAAGATGGTAAGATAAAAGGTGCTCTATGTGTACTGAGGGATATAACCGAGCGTAAGAAGGCAGAAGGGGTGCTGAAAAAGTCTGAAGAGGAAAATAGATTACTATTTGAGGATGCTGTTGATCCAATCCTTATAATTGATAAAAAAGCAAGGCTTTTAAGGGTAAATAAAAAACTTGAAGAAAAACTCGGTTATTCAAGAGAGGACTTTATTGGGAAGAACATTTTTACAATAGGTGTGATTACTCCTGAAAGTATGGCACGTGTCCTGCCCTTCTTTCAAAAAAGGTTACGTGGGGACGATATAGCACCATATGAAATTGAATTAATCGCAAAGGATGGAATAACCATACCTTTTGAACTCAATGCTTCAAAGTTGGAAGTGGAAGGAAAATTAACCGGTGAAGTAATTATTTTGAGGGATGTCTCGGAGCGGAAAAAGGCAGAAGAAGAATTTAAAAAATCTGAAAAGGAATTTGGGGAGCTTTTTGAAACGCTCCCGGTTGGCGTGTTTATCCTTGATACAAAGGGTAAATTCACGCTAATCAACCCCGAATTCGGAAAAATTTCTGGCTTTGAAGATGAGGAAATAATCGGAAAACATTTCACAAAACTGCTGGCACCCGAATCTATCCTCAAAGTTTCCGAAGCGTTTATGGAAGTGGTACGGGGTGGATCAATTTCTAACGTTATAGTTAAAGCTATACACAAAACAGGTAAACCAATCACTTTGGATTTAAAGGGATATCCACTCATAAAAGATGGCAAGGTTATCGGTGGCCAGGGCATTATACAGGATATCACTGAAAAACAAGAGATAGAAGAATCATTATATGAGATCGAAAACCGGTATGTATCTATCTTCAACAGTCCCCAGCAGATGATCTTTGTCATCGGTCTGAATGGGGGAGTCATTGAGACCAATGATTATGCCCTTGAGCGGATGGGGTATAGCCTAGAAGAAATGAAAAAGATGAAATTTCAGGACTTTTCCCACCCCGATGATATTCGGTCTAATTTCAAGTATCTGACAAAGGTTTTATCAGGAGACTGCGGGATACCGTCCATTGAAGCCCGTGTTTTTACTAAATCGGGGGATGTTGTTTGGATAGAGAGTAACATGACTCCGCTCAGGCGGAAAGGTAAAATTTATGCGATTGTGGGATTTGCTCGTGACATCACCGATCGTAAACAGGCAGAGGGAGAGATTGAAGCAGGGAAGAAGAGAATTGAAAACATAATGGAAAGTATGATCGATGGAGTTACTATCACTGACATGAGTGGAAAAATCACCTATGTTAATAATGCATTCACCTTTCAGACAGGATATAAAAAAGAAGAAATCATTGGAAAAAGTCCGATGGAAGCATTCTTACCCAGGGAGGAGATGCCTAGATTTGTTAAACAGTTA
>DAOWMC010000052.1 GCA_030643285.1 Methanobacteriota archaeon
AGTGTCTCGGTGGTTGAATGTGACAGGGATCAGATTACACAGGTTCTGACCAATATTTTACAAAATGCGATAAAATTCACACCAAATGGTGGAAATATAGATGTGACTGTACTAAATGGCGATGTGGGAAATAAAGTACTTGTAAAAGTAGCGGATAACGGCATCGGTATCCCTGAGGAAGAACAGGAAAATATATTCAAACAGTTCTATGAAGTGAAAAGTAACCTTCCTCACCAGGCCGGTGGCACGGGACTTGGGCTCTCAATTGCAAAAGGGATCATAGAAGCCCACGGAGGTAAGATATGGGTTGAAAGCACGCCTGAAGTTGGTAGTACATTTCTATTTACGATTCAGGAGGGGGGTAAATAATGAGTGAAGAAAATATTAAAAAAACCGTTATGATTGTGGACGATACAAAGGACATGGTCTGGACGGTAAAACAGATGCTCGGATCGGCAGGATATGAGGTAATGGAAGCAGGCGGAGGACTCGAATGCCTCCAAAAATTATACGATGCGAATAAAAAACCTGAGCTGATCCTGCTTGATGTAATGATGGATCCTATGGACGGATGGGTAACGCTAAAGACGATAAAAAATGATGAGAAACTAAAATCCATTCCTGTTTCAATGCTCACGGCACTTCCACCAACTGAAGATGTTGTAGGGACTTCCACAATTTCCATGATCGAAAACTACATCGTAAAACCATTCACCAAGTTGGAACTACTTGAAAAGGTGGAAGATGTATTCAGGCAAATGGATGCCACAAAAGCTGCTGTTAATGCCCTTTTAAAGGAGGGGAATGATCCTGAGGTAGCAGAGGAATTTGAACATCTTACCACAGAATCACTTCGGAGAAAAAGAGTTGTAGATTCCATGGAAAAGAGCAGAACTCTCGATTTGGTCTCGGACAATAAATCAATAGATTATGTGATAAAGAGGCAAAAAGAGTTGATTGAAGTCATGGAAAAGCGAAAGGAGATAATTAAAGAAAAGTATGGGGTTTAACCAGCTTTTTTACCTTTATTTGTTTAGCCCCCTACCCATAGATTTTCCAAAGATTATTCAGTGTAATCTTGTGTAATCTGTTTTTTTTCACATCAGCCATACAGATACTAATAAATAAGACGGGGGCGGACAGTGGCCATAATCTATTCATAGGATAATACGTTTGTGATAACCATGCTGATGATCATACAGACAGCCAGGGCAGAGATCATTACACTCGTTGCAGGTAAATCTCTTGTTTTTGTAATATATATCAGTCCACCTACAATTGCCGTGATAACAAAGGTAACAGAAGCCGAAAATAACCCACCATAAATGAGTGAAGTTATTCGATTGAACTTTTGCTTTTCAAAAAAGACTGAGCCAATTATAAAGGTTATTGCAAATATTAAAAGTAGATACTGATCAGGGATCGGCGTCCCCTTTTTGTCCATATATATCAAACCAAAAGCTAAACCCAACATCAACAATGCCATTGTTGTTGACACGATCAGAGCCTCAAGGAAATTAGAGTAACCTTTAGTACCCTTGACAAATCGTTTGTACTTTTTAGCAAGATTCTTGTTCATTCACAATCCTCGTAACTGAGACAACTTTATCATTTTCCCTCATTTTCATTAACCTGACACCCTGTGTATTTCTCCCCTGGATACGTACTTCTTTAACCTGTACTCTAATTACAATTCCGTTTGAGCTTGTTATAATCATCTCATCGCCCTCCAGTACTTCCCGTATCGCCACCACCTGACCATTTCTGCCACCGGTCTTTATGTTTATTACACCCTTACCACTCCGCCTCTGAGATGGATAGTCAGAAATGGCAGTTCTTTTTCCAAAACCGTTTTCTGTTATTATCCAGAGTGCCGCATCATCTTTCACCACATCCATGCTTATTACTTCATCACCTACATTTAGCGAAATCCCCTTTACACCCCTTGCAGATCTACCTGTTCCTCGAACATCTTTTTCTTTGAATCTTATGGCTTTTCCACGCTTGGTACTTAAAACTACCTCTTGTTCCCCATTTGTAAGCTTAACTCCAATCAATTCGTCCCCTTCATCTAAAATAATGGCTATTATCCCGCCCTTCCTTGGATTGGAATAAGCTGGAAGGGTAGTTTTTTTGACAATTCCGTTTTTTGTCGAAAATAAAAGATATTCACCTTCGTTAAAACCGGTGATTGGAATTGTGGCAGTTACACTTTCATCTTCTCCCAGGTTAAGCAGGTTGACCACAGCCTTACCTTTTGAATAGCGCCCGCTGCTTGGAATTTCATATACCTTCAGCCAGTGAACTTTGCCTTTATTTGTAAAAAAGAGTATATAATCGTGTGTAGAAGCTACGAAAATATCACAGACAAAGTCTTCAGCTTTGGTCTCTGCCCCGATTATTCCCTTACCACCCCTTTTCTGGTGCTTGAATGTGTCAATTGGCATTCGTTTTATATATCCACTGTTTGTTATTGTTATTGTAACTGGCTCATCTGCAATCAAATCCTCTATACTTATATCAGAACTGTCATAGATTATCTCGGATCTACGTTCATCCCCATACTTTTCCTTTAGCTCAATCAATTCTTCTTTTATAATGCCTAATATCTTTTCATCACTTGCTAAAATGCTCTTTAAGTGGGTTATGAGCTCTATGAGCTTGGAATACTCTTCTTCTATCTTCTCTCTTTCAAGAGAGCTCAAAGAGCTCAGTTTCATGTCCAATATCGCTTGACTCTGCTCCCTGGATAGGGGGAATTTTTCCATAAGCATGTTACGTGCTTCATCAACTGTTTTGGAGGCGCGTATGAGCTTTACCACTTCATCGATATTTGAAAGGGCGATTTTTAATCCTTCAAGGATATGAGCCCTCTTTTCTGCTTTTTCAAGTTCAAATTGAGTTCTTCTAGTAATGACTTCCTTTCTATGTTCGATGTAGCAGCGGATCAATTCAAACAATGTCAATTCTTTTGGCTGACCATCAACGAGCGCAAGATTTATAACACCAAACGTTGTTTCCATCTGCGTATGTTTGTAGAGTTGGTTAAGCACAATTTCGGCATTTGAACCCATTTTCAGCTCGATTAAAATGCGCATTCCGGAACGATCCGATTCGTCCCTCAGGTCAGCGATGGCATCAATTTTTTTATCGTGAACAAGATCAGCAATATTCTCAACCAATTTTGCCTTGTTTACCTGATACGGAATTTCAGTAACGATTATGCGTTCTCTCCCAATCTTTGGTTTTTCTATTTCGGCTTTAGCTCTGAGTTTTATGGATCCCCTCCCGGTTGAATATGCATTTAGTATGCCGGTTTTTCCAACGATGTATGCCCCTGTCGGAAAATCGGGTCCTGTAATAACTTCCATCAGCTCATTCAGGCTCACCTCTGGATTGTCGATTGTCATTATGATTCCATCAACGATCTCACTCAGGTTGTGTGGGGGGATATTGGTGGCCATTCCGACAGCTATACCCGAAGAGCCATTTATCAAGAGATTTGGTATCTTTCCAGGAAGTACTTCTGGCTCCTTAAGCGTATCATCAAAATTCGGGGTGAAATCGACTGTGTTTTTTGCTATATCGGCAAGTATCGCTTCTGCTATCTTTGACAGTCTCGCTTCGGTGTATCGCATAGCAGCGGCTGAATCCCCATCAACCGAACCAAAATTACCCTGTCCGTCAACTAACGGATATTGATATGAAAATACCTGTGCCATCCTAACCATAGTATCGTAGATGGCAACGTCGCCATGAGGGTGATATTTTCCCATGACCTCTCCGACTATTCTTGCTGATTTTTTGTGGGGTTTGGTTGATGAAGTTCCAAGTTCCTGCATGGCGTATAAAATGCGCCTATGCACCGGTTTTAAACCATCTCTAACATCTGGCAGGGCACGTCCGACTATTACGCTCATCGCGTAATTCATGTAGGAGCCCTTCATTTCGTCTTCAATATTAATTGGCAGAATTCTTTCTTCTATGGCCATTATAGATTCGACCTCCCCTCATTCGAGTAATTGCAAAATAATATATATTATATATGCGTATAACTCTTGTTATATAATCTATCTATTAATAAAAGTTATTACTATCCAATGAAGGGTTCATGATGACAGATGAAATTGAAAAAATGCAGGACGAGCTGAAGAAAAAGCGTAAAAATATCCTTGAGTCGGTTGAATCATTGGTTAAACAGGGAAAGCCAGATAATGCTATTGAAAAGGTTAAGGCTGCACTAAAAATTGCCGAAGACTTAGAAGATCTTGAAAGTTTCAAGGGATCGGATGAAAAAATCGAAAAGCTTGAGGGAGAGCGGGAAAAGTTATTGGCCAACAGACAGGCAGAGGAAAAAGCCATAGATACCGAGGAAAAAGAGCTTGATAAAAAAATAGAAGAACTGGTTAAGGATCAAAAAGCGGATATAGAAAGATTAAAAGAGGAAAGAGACTCGGCTTTGGGTAAAGTCGAATCTTTGGTTGGAGATGGGAAAGCAGAAGAAGCCATTAAACAGGTGGAAGAAGCAGGAAAACTCTCTGAAGAGATAAAAAATCTTGAAAGTTCCAAAGAAGTTTCCCCCAAGGTACTTGAAATAAAAGCGAAAAAAGACCAATTGCTTTCAAAAAGAAAGGATGTGGCTGATAGGTATGAAAAGGAAGCAGACAAAATTAAATCCGAGATTGATGACTTGCAAAGTGGGTTGAGTAAAAAATTGTCTGAACTGGGTGCCAAAGTAACTGAACCTAAAAAGGAAGCGGTCCAGGTAGTTAAAGAAAAGCCAGTACCAGTGGTTGAACAAAAACCTGTCATTGTAACAAAACCAGTGGTTGAACAAAAACCCCCGGTTGAAAAGGAAGCCGGAAGCAGGGCCGATGCCGTAATTGATGAATTGGATGATTTATTGAGCAAATTAGATGTAGGTGGAGTGAAGGGAGCAGCCCAAGATGGCGGTACTACGTCTTCAGGTATCAGTGGATCGGATAGCGAATTGGATGGCTTATTGAGTAAGTTAGAGGAACAAAAACCAAAAAAAGCCGAAGAGGTAAAAAAGCCTGTAGAGGTAAAAGAAGAATTAAGCAAAATAGAAAAAGCTATATTGAAAGGAATATCCTCTGGATATAGATCGTCCAAAAAGTTATCAAAGGTAATAAATGTTGACGAAGCTTTTATTGATAATAAGATTGAAGAATTAACTAAAAGAGGGTATTTAGAGTGACTGGACCTAAATTAACTGGAAAAGCTCAGGAAGTTTTGGGCGGGGATATAGAGATAGACATACCAAAGGCAAGCGTTAAAGAGGAAAAAAGAGCGAAGAAGATAGCGAAAAGGGAAGCAAAACAGGCAGAGAAAAGAGCGAATAAAGAAGCTAAAAAAGAATCAACACCCGCACAATCACTGACACCCACCGTGCAAGTTGAACCGTCAGTTAAAGAGCGTAAAACCTTTTTTGACAAGATTGGAGATTTTATTACACTTGCCTCTACGATGACTTTGGGCATTGTAGGGTTGATTGAATTGGTTATTGGTATAGTTAAGGAACTACCGGATATAATAAAATGGGTTGTGAAATTTGTGCTATTTTCGGGTGCACTTGGGAGCAAGAAAAAAGAATCTTAGGCAAGGAGTCAAAATGGGGAACATCAGGCCGACTTATATAAAGAGTATATCAGCGCAGCTTATCAGGGAATTATCATCCGAGTTTGGATTGGACTTTGAAGAGAATAAAAAGAAAGTTGAGATTTTTACAAATATAAAAAGTAAGACGATAAGAAATAGGGTGGCGGGGTATATAACCCATAAAATGAGGGGGAGGGACCGGGCTAAAAATGTTTGAAGGTGTCTTTTCGGACTTTAACCTTACCACACCTTTTTGTCTCGCGAGATGATTGATTTTTTTGTGAAGGGTGGTTTGTGGGGCACAGCCACCGATCCTATATATTGTGTCAAGTGCCTTTATAGGTGAATCTGTAGTATTATCAATAGGTACAAGAGCAAAATATATTTTTAAATCTGGAATAATCTATGTATAAAAAGCATAGAGGTTATAATGATGAAGCCACCAAAAATGATGCCATATCTGAGGATAATGCGTCCCGAACTGGCCTTTATGGATATAACGCTCCCAGTGTCGATTGCATTTTTGGCGGCATTTTTTGGATCTAATACTTTTCCAGACAGTTACCTATTTTTAAAGGCTATATTTGGGGCTTATTTTGCCATTACAGGTTCGTACGTCATAAACGACTATTTTGATGTTGATGTTGATCGAATAAACCTCCCAGACCGTTCCTTACCATCCGGAGATCTAAAAAAATCTAATGCATTATTTTTTTCTATTTTACTTTATTTGATTAGCATTATGCTATTTTTGAGTATAAACATTGGGTCTGTTTTTGTTTTGGTTGTAGCGATACTTGTAATAACCTCTTATTCTGCATATTTCAAAAGAAGGACTCCCTTTTCATTTGTCCCGGTTGGCATAGCTTATGGACTTGTTCCTCTCGGTGTATGGCTTTCATTTTCTGAAATTTCGCTTCCAATCGTGCTCTTTTCACTTATGATATGCATTACAGACTTGGGTTTTACAAATTTAGATGCCTCAAGGGACGTGTACGGGGATAAAAAATCTGATATACCAACGCTTCCTGTGACATATGGCATACCCTTTGTTTCAAGGTTTGTACTTTTATGCTGGATTGTCGGAATCGTCCTCAGCATCTTTATATGGTATACTGCAAATCTTGGATACATATATCTAATAACTGCAGTTTTGGCCGCTTTTTGGTATCTGTGGAAATATTTTATATTTTTGAGCAACCCCACCCCAAAATTGGGTGAAAAATTGTTTTTGGATGCTTCGATTTACAGGGGATTTTTATTTTCTTCACTTATCATCGATATATCCTTCATGCTAATTTTTAATTCATAGCTTATTGGGGGGGGTCGGTTTTCAAAACAGTTTTCCAAGGGTGTCGCCTCTGAGTCCTCTTCTTAATGTTTCGAGGGGGACCAGTTCATCTGGCTTTATATTTCCCAAGTTCACATCAGGGCCAAAATTTAAAATCAGGTGGACCTGTTGGCTCTTTTCGGGCGCCTCAAAGATTATATTTTTTAGACCTATTTTTGAAGCTAACGTCTTTGCCATACCCTGTTTTACGGATCCTTTTTCATCATAAATCCCAATATTTTTTCCACTTTCTCTTGACTCCATAATGACCTTAAATGCACCGGCTTTCAAATCCATTTTAGCTTCATCTATCCTGTATTCAGTA
>DAOWMC010000200.1 GCA_030643285.1 Methanobacteriota archaeon
ACTGGATGGCTGTGCGTTTGGCGCCGGAAAACTTGCGTCTGCAGCCGGGATATATGAAGATATGATGAGATCGGATGCTTTGAAGTTTTTTGGTCTATCGGGTGCAATGGTTCCTGCAGGAATGAGGCAGATTATAAGTGACATGATACGCGACGGATATATAGACGTTCTGGTTACAACAGGGGCAAATCTTGTTCATGATCTCATAGAATCACTTGGGGGGAACCATTACAAAGGTACGGAAGATATAGGCAGTGCCTTTCTAAAAAAACACCGCCTGAACAGGATATTTGATGTCTTTTTGCCAGAGGAATATTTTGAAACATTGGAAGAACACCTTTTGGAGGTGTATGCCAAGATGGATAAAGACCTCAACATCCGTGAATTTATATATGAGATAGGGAAAAGCGTGGATGACCAAAATTCGATTCTAAAGAGTGCGGTTGACTGCAATGTACCTGTCTTTTGCCCTGCAGTTCAGGACTCTATGATCGGGCTACATGCGTGGCTGTATAAACAAACAAAACCTCTAAAAGTCGATGTTTTTGACGATATGCGTGAGTTTATGGATATCTGCTACTCTGCCAAAAAAACAGGTGCCATAATGATAGGCGGGGGTGTCCCAAAAAATTTCATACTACAATCGATGCTTTTGAGTTCAAAGGGTGGCTTTGACTATTTTATTCAAATAACAACTGACCGGCCTGAGTCCGGTGGGCTTTCGGGGGCAACATTTGAAGAGGCCAAGAGCTGGGATAAAGTTAAAGAATCTGCAAAGGCAGTCACAGTATATTCTGATGCAACAATTGCTCTTCCAATGATCATTGGTTCAGTTAGAGAGAGAGGTTAGAATCTTAATTTTGGGAATTTGGGTCCGAGTAGTTAAATTTAAGTAGGAAAATAAGGATAATTGAAACGGCTGTGAATTTTATGAGTATTTGTTATTTTGAGTTTTCATGCTTCTCGTATCATCTGAATGTGAATGGGGAGCTCTTCGGGGAGGAGAAAAAAATTGGCCAAACATAACACCGTTAGAGCATTAGTAAAAAGGGGTATAAGTTCCGAATTAGCTGAAAAGATTAGTGATCATGAGTTTACGGTAACCTCGCTGAAGTCTACTTCAATCGATGAGCTGATAAAAGCCGGTTTTTCAGAATCGGATGCAACTGACATAATGAGTAAAATTGGTGCAGTGGGGGAAGCAAAGGCAGTAAAAGGTACAAAAGAAGTAAAAGAAGTAAAAGAAGTAGAAAGTACAAAAGAAGCCGAGGAAGTAGAAGAACCAAAAAAGGTGAATAAAACCAGAAAAAGGAAAAAAGCCGATGTGGTTACACCTAAGTTACTGGATGAAAAACTAAACGAGCTCCTGCTTCCCAAAATGATAATAAGTGAACTAAAAAGTGAGTTATCCGACAAAAAACTCTCTGAGGATCAGCTTGATTTAATTATAGATCGTGTAACTAATCAATACAACAAAGCCCGTGTCGAGCCCTGTGAGGCTGTCGGAGTGGTGGCTGCACAATCGATTGGTGAGCCAGGAACGCAGATGACCATGAGAACATTTCACTATGCGGGTGTGGCTGAGATTAACGTTACGCTTGGGTTACCCCGGCTCATAGAGATCGTAGATGCGAGGAAAAATCCAACAACTCCTGTGATGACCATTAGATTAGATAAAGAGATTGCATCAAATAGGGATAAGGCAAGAGCGGTTAGCTGGGATATTGAGGTGACAAATGTTTCACATATAGGCGATATTTTGACGATACCAGATGAAATGATGATAGTAATCGAATTAAACGAGCGGCTAATGGGTAGGAGAAATATTTCAGCGGACGAGGTTGCAACAATTATAACAGACGATGCAAAAACAAATGTGGATGTTGATGGGCTAAAACTTAAGATTTGTCCCGAAACACATTCCTTCAGAGACTTACTTCAGCTAAAAGAAAAAATCAGCGGTTTAACCTTGAAAGGTATTCAGGGAATAAAAAGAGTTGTCATCAGGCACGAGGAAGATGAGTACATTTTGTATACGGAAGGTTCAGCCCTCAAAGAGGTTCTCGAAATTAATGGGGTGGATCCCGCAAGAACGATGACCAACAATGTTCATGAAATATCAATGGTTCTGGGTGTGGAAGCAGCACGTAATTCGATTATTACCGAGATCACAGATACGCTTAAGGAGCAGGGTCTTGAAGTTGACATTCGTCATATTATGCTTGTTGCAGACATGATGACATGTGACGGGGAAGTAAAACAGATAGGTAGGCATGGTATATCCGGTGAGAAAGCTTCGGTTCTTGCAAGGGCGGCGTTTGAGGTAACCGTAAATCATTTATTGGATGCTGCTGTAAGGGGATATGTCGATGAATTAAAGGGAGTAACTGAAAACGTTATTACGGGCCAGCAGATACAGATGGGAACTGGCGATGTTACATTAGTTGCAAAAAAATATAGAGGGTCTTAATGGATTTAAATAGAGCGTTGAAAATCGCAATAAGAACGGGTAAAGTTATAATAGGGTCAAACCGTAGTATTGGTGCGGTAAATTCTGGTAAGGCAAAACTGGTGATAGTAGCTTTTAACTGCCCTAAACAGGTCCGGGATGCAATAGAAAAAACAGATGTTTTAACATTTGAATATCCGGAAAGTAGTGTAGACCTTGGCTCTGCGTGTGGTAAACCATTTTCCATAGCTGCTTTGGCAGTGCTTGATCCGGGTGAGTCAGAGTTACTATCAATTACAAGGTCCTCAAAAAAGGTGAATTGATTGGATGAGTTTAGGCTTACAATGGAAGCAATGCGATACATAGCTCTATTCGAGTCTTTGACCAATGCAGTGGCTATCGATTGTATCATAGATGATGAAAATTGTAGGGTGGTTTTTGTTATTAAAAAAGGCCATATGGGACTTGCGATAGGGAAAAATGGAATTAATATAAACAAGGTAAAAACATCAATAAAAAAAGAGGTTGAACTTGTCGAATATTCAGAGGATGTGACAGAGTTTATAATTAGCGCGTTTCAACCTGCATCTATCAGGAATATAAATATTGTAAATAAAAAGAATAAGAAATTTGCCTA
>DAOWMC010000032.1 GCA_030643285.1 Methanobacteriota archaeon
AAAATAGGGCCAAAGCCATCTGTTCCACAATGGAAAATGTGTTTTTTATAAAACGTACTGTACGTGATTCTACCACCTGACTGAAATCTTGGTAGTGTCCGATCAAGGTACCTTAATAAAATCTTGTTGCCATATCTTTGAATCTGATAAAATGCCACGACATATGGGAAGGATGAAATTGTGGTGTGTGGGTCGATGCAATAATTAATGCACTACAATATCTATTTTAACATATCCTTGGAACCGGATCCCCCATAGGCGCCTCTACAATCCTCTTTCCGCCAACAATCGTCTCCATTGCTACGCCTTTGATTTTATTTGTTGCAACACCTATAATTTCAGCATCTTTTCCCTCTTTTGTTTTTCTCAAAGCATCTAAAACTTCTTCTGCCTTTTCAAAAACGACTCCGATTACTGCTTTTCCCTCGTTTCCTATCTCAAGGGCATCCATCCCGAGCATCTCACATGCTGACCTAACTGCTTCTTTTACCTTTATTTTCTCTTCTTTAATCAAAATTCCAACATCTGATTTTTCGCTAAGCTCGTTTAGCGTGTTCGAAAGTCCGCCTCTTGTCGGGTCTTTCATTGATACAATGCCGCCAACTTTCATGGCCTCTCCGATCATACGGTTCAATGGTGCAACATCTGATTTTACTTCACTTTCAAAACCATAACCTCCCCTAAAAGAGAGTAAAGAAATGCCATGGTCCCCAATCGTTCCAGAAACAATTATTTTATCTCCCTCTTTTAAATTACTGTCTCTTATCCATCTTTCATTTAATTCTCTGTATTTTTTAACTTCCCTTATATTTTCCTCAAGCAACTCTGTTCTCTTTCCGATTGCAGATGTGGTAATCACCATTTTATCGATAGCACCATGTTCCACCACCTTCGTATCTCCGGTGATTATCGGGACATCTGCCTGTACACTTGTCTTTTGCATACTCCCTAAAATCTTTTCCAAATCCTTTAGAAGAAAACCCTCTTCAATGACAAAAGCAGAAGATAAAGCGATTGGTCTTGCGCCCATTACCGAAATATCGTTTATCGTGCCACTAACAGAAAGGCTTCCTATGTCGCCACCGGGAAAAAATAACGGTTTAATCGTATGAGAATCAATCGTGAATGCAATGTCATCGATAACTGCAGAGTCATCCAACGCGCTAAGGGGTATCTGGATATCAGAGCGATGGTCAAGGTACTTCAACATTTTATCCTTGATTAATCCCTGCATCACCGCTCCGCCGGCGCCGTGGGCAAGCGTTATGTGTTTCATTTTATCTCATCAAGTACCCTGTCAACAACCAGAGGAACTGTTTTTTCAACCTCTTTGGTCATCTCCTCGCTGAATACATCCACCGTCTTGACTTCAATTGCATAGATCACGATCTCTTTTGGCATCTTTTCTGGCATAAGTTCATTACCAATCTTAATTACAGTTGGAAGGTTCACTTCATGCATTGATCCTGTGAGATGCACAGTTTCGCTGAAATCTTCAGGATAAAGCTTATAGATCTTTCCTACTTTTTCCCCCCTCATTACCGCATCTATTATAACTACCTTATCGTATTCTATGATGATCTCAAGCAGATTTAAACCGCTCGTGCTTATATCTTCTACATCTATATTTTCATCTTTAATCTTGCCAGCTAGCGCCTGAGCCACATGAAACCCTACACCATCATCTGACATGATAGGATTGCCTATACCTAAAACAAGTGTTTTCACCTTGTCAACTTCTTGTAAGGCTTCCTGTTTACATCGTAAATATTAACTTCTAAAGGCATCTGACCAGGCAAGGTATGCGTAGCACAGGCAAAGCAAGGATCGTACGCCCTAAATGCCATTTCTACCATATTTAAAAGTCCGTCATTTACCTCTCCATTTTTTATAAGCCCTTTTGCTGCATCCCTGATTGACATATTGATAGCGCCAGCATTATTTGTCGTTGCAACAATAAGATTAGCCTTATCGATCAACCCATCTTTATCAAGTTTGTAATGATGAATCAATGTTCCACGAGCTGCTTCAACCACGCCTATCCCTTCACCTGGTTCTCCTACAGGGTTTCTAATATCATTTGAGGTTATCTCAGGATCTTTGATTAATTCCATCACGCGTTCTGTAGCAAAGAGCAGTTCTATCAGGCGGGCCCAATGAAATGCAAGTGTCGAATTAATCGGTTTACCACCCAAAGTTTCATACATCCGCTTATACTGTTCATCGGCAAGTGGAGTTGCCATACCATCCGAGGCGTTCAGCCTCCCAAGTGGTCCAACCCTATATATTCCACTTTTTTCACCGTCTTTGAATCCTTTCCACCCGACACTTTTCAGATATGGGAACTTTGTATAGCTCCACTCTTCAACATGTTCCGAGATATGCTCAAAGTATTCGTTTCCGTTGAATTTTAAAAATTCTTTTCCTTTTTGATTAGTAACCCGAATCTTCCCATCATAGAAGTTCACCTTGTTATTTTCATCAACCAATCCCATGTTGTATGTATTTAACGTGTAAGGATCACTTAATATTATGTCGACGTAATCTTTATTTTGGAGTACTATATCATCAAACAATTTTAAAGTGAACTTTGCAAATTCGATGCATGATTCATCCATCTCTTCAATTTCATATCTTTCTTCTTCTGTGAGTCCTTTTGATACTCCACCGGGCAGTCCACAAACCGGGTGTGTTGCTTTTCCACCAAGTATTGCTGTCATCTTCTGCCCATATGCCCGATGCTTTATTACTTCTTTACCAATTTCCAACCCTGCTTTTTCAATCACACCTAAAATATTTCTTTTATCAGCCGGGGCATCGGGACCGATAATAAAATCCGGTCCTCCAAGGAAATAGAAATGGAGGATGTGGTCATATATGAAGTATCCGCAGTACATCAGCTCTCTAAGTTTCTTTGCGGCAGAGGGTGGTTCAACATTAAAGGCTTTATCCAATGCCTTTGTGGCAGCAAAATGATGGGCAACCGGACATACCCCACAAATTCGAGATGTGATCTGAGGCATATCTTCTGCTCTTCTTCCCTGGGTGAATCTTTCAAATCCCCTAAGTTCGGGAATCTGAAGATAAGCGTTCTCCACATTTCCTTTTGAATCAAGGAATATACTAATTTTTCCATGTCCTTCCAAACGAGTTATGGGGTCGATAGTTATTGTCTTCATCTTAATGGCCTCCTGTTTATAAAAGCAGATGGAAGCGAGTATTTATAAAAAGTCCCAACAGGATCTATAACCTGGTCTATCAAACTGTCAACATCCTCTTCGGTCATTTCTTCTTCACCCTCAACCCCTAAAATAGAAGAAAGTGCAGAAATCATTTTAGCACCTTGATCTGGTGAATTGGGCGTTTTTCCACCACATCCGGTACAGGGCATATTTGCATCCAGACACCGTGCATCGCATCCACCTCTTGTGGCTGGTCCCATGCATATGATACCTTGTTCTAAAAGACACTTATCCTCAATTTTCTCCACCTCATAGACACGTTTTATCTCCTTGATCTTCTTTTCATGTCTTTCAAATTTACATTCATCGCATACAGATCTTAGCGGTGCCAAAATAGACCCTTTAGGCGGAAGGTTGTTTTGCGCTATGGCATCAATTGCGTCTGAAATTAGTTTTACTGGTGGAGGACAGCCAGGTATGTAGTAATCAACATCAACAACCTGGTCAAGCGTTTTAACCGTGTCATAAAATTCCGGAAGGGTTAACTCCCCTTCTTCAACCTTTGTAGAAGTCTTCGGAGTTATCTTTTTTGGGTTTTCTGTAGAGGGGTTGTCTAAGTATACAACATTGAATACCTCATCTCTATTTGATAGATTCGCTAAACCCGGAATACAGCCCTCGTGAGCACATGAGCCAAAAGCGATCAAGATTTTAGATTTTTTCCTTAATAGATGTGCCATATACTCATTTTCGGAGGTTCTAATGGATCCGTTAAATAGACATACATCAATGCTCTCGTCGGGCATCGCCTCAACGTCCTTGTATTTAATATCAATTGCAACTGGCCAGAAAACAATATCAAAAATAGCCGTAACATCAAGGATTTTCTCATCCAGATCCAAAACCGCAATTTCACAGCCTCCGCAACTTGCAGCCCAGTATAGGGCGAGTTTTAGTTTTTCCATTACTCACCCTCCCTTAAGGGGTTTGGTCCCAATTTTTTAATTTCGTCCACCATCTCCTCTACCAACCTGGCAAATTTATCTCCTTCTTCTGCTGAAATCCATTCCAACCTCACGCTCAGGTTCTATCCCCATTTGCTCGATAAGCTTTTTTAAAAGTGCAATTCTACGCCTTGCCTTAAAATTCCCCTTCTCATAGTGACATTCACTCAAGTGACATCCAGCGATAAGAACGCCATCAAAACCCTTGCTTAACGAGTATAAAACAAAAGAAGGATCAACCCTACCAGAACACATTACCTTTATTATTTGAATATTTGAAGGATATGAAATGCGAAAAAGCCCTGCCCTATCAGCAGCAACATATGCACAACAATCGCATAAAAAACCTGCAATTTTTGGCTCAAAACTCATCTTCACACCTCCTCTGAAAGGGCATCTATTTGAGCATATATCAGATCGTCTTTAAATTGGCTCATTAAAATTGCACCTGTAGGACAAGCTGCACCACAGACACCACATCCGGTACAACCGGCCGGATCAATTTTTGCAATAGCTTTACCCGGTTCAATCTCCTCAAGCTTAATCGCATCGTATGGACATAGAGATACACAGATCCTGCATCTGCCACATAGGTCTTCATCCACAATTCCAAGTGTATCTTCAGCCAGAATGTATCCCTTTCTCATCATATCGGCTGCCAATCCTGCTGCAATTTTACCATCTGCAATCGAATATCTTATACTCTTTGGACCCTGAGCACAACCTGCCAAAAAGGCACCGGTCCTTGCTTCAGGTGAAAAATTCAGGTTTAGGTTTAAATCCCTATAAAAACCGTCTTCACTTAGCTCTCTATGGAACATTTCTGCCAGCCGTTTTGTGTCTTCATTTGGTTCCATGCCAATTGACAGAATCACCATATCTGCTTTGGTTTGCACGGGATCTCCCGAAATCGTGTCTTCACAAATAATTTGTAAATCATCGTTTAACTTTTGAACTTCAGCTACCCTGCCCCTTAAAAATTTAACTCCCATCGCAAGCACTTCATTATAAAATTCTTCAAATCCCCTATAAGAAGCACGTATATCTATGTAATGAATCGTGATATCAGTTTCAGGATGCATTTTTTTCAGGGATTTTGCCTGCCCAATTGCATAATTGCAACATACTAAAGAGCACCATGGGTTTCCTTTATTTATATCACGAGAGCCAACACATTGAATAAAGCTGATGGTATCTGGTACCTTTCCGTCTGACGGTCTACGCACTCCAGTACGGCTTGGTTTTTGTTCCAAAAATAACTTTTCCAGCTCAAGCGAGGTTAAAACGTTTTTATGGTCGTAGCTGTACTCGGGGATTTTAGCAGGGTCAAAAGGTTTATAGCCAGTTGCTATGATAACCGTGCCCACATTAATCGCTCTTAAAGCGCCATTTTTTCCCTTTATATTGACCGTATAATCACCAACATGTCCCAAGGCATCTACTACCTCCGAAGAAAGCATCACATCAATATTCTCATTACAATATACCTCTTCGGGTTTTGGCGTAAGTACACAATCTCTACAATCGTGAATACAGCAAATACCACACTCTGTCGTAGGATGTGTCATGCTCACATTAAAAGCCCTTCCGCCTAGTTCCTCATCTCTTTCTACTAAATATGTATAAAACCCGTTTTTAGCCAAATCCAGCGCCGCACTCATACCCGCTACTCCTCCACCAATTACAAGAGATGTGCGCCCCATCTTTGTCTTTATCTCCTGCACGGGCTCGCAGAGCTTTAACTCTGAAATACCACTTTTAACAAGCAATTTCGCCTTTTCGGTGGCAATATCCTTATCCTCATGAACCCATGCACACTGCTCACGGATATTTCTTCGAAGATAGAATCCCCTGTTTAAACCACTTTTTTCAAAGGCATTTCTGAATAAATCATCATACCTTTTTGGACTGCAACCGGCTATTAAAACTCGATCTACTTTTCCCGTTTCAATATCTTTTTTTATCGCCTCAAGACCGTCGGTACTACATAGATTGTTAGGTACCCTTGAAACAACAACCTCGTCCTGATTACCTGCAAAAATAGAAACTGCATCTACATCTACGGTTTTTGAGATTTCCCCATTGCAATCACAAATATAAACACCAATATTTTTCCCCATTTTTACCCCCTTATATTCTAATCATTAACCACTATTAAAAAGTTTCTGGTGATCCTAAAGATATATCAGTACAAATGATTATCTAAAAGATGTGATCTATCGTGCATAAAACCGTAGATATACCAATGGGAAAAGATATTCTTTTTGCAAATAGAAAAATTGCAGAGGAAAACAAGAATAGATTAAGGCAATATGGGGTAAAAGCATACGATATTTTAGGCTCTATAGGCTCTGGAAAGACCACGCTAATCGAAAAGATGATAGATTTACTGAGCGAAAGAGGAATAAAAGCAGGGGTTATAGCTGGTGATGTGACAGGAGATGATGATTATAAAAAGTTTGTAAGACACGAAGTCTGGGCTATGAACATAAATACAGAAAAAGAATGCCATTTAGATGCTCGTTTAATAAACCACGCTTTAGAATCAGTAGACCTCGGTAAATTAGATATAATATTCATTGAGAACGTTGGAAACCTTGTCTGTCCTGTTGATTTTCCTCTGGGGACTGAAAAGAGAGTTGTTGTTATATCGGTAACTGAAGGAGATGATATGGTACGAAAACATCCGTTGATATTTACACAGACTGATTTTACTGTACTTAACAAGATAGATCTGGCAGAGATAATTGAAGTCGATCCGAATGTCATCTTAAGAGATTTTGAAAGGGTAAATCCTCATGGCAGGATATTTTTGACTGATGCAAAGCATGATGTTGGAATAAAAGAGCTGTTATCCGCATTGATCGATGAAGATGTATGAAAATCTTGATCAATGGTACGGTGCAGGGCGTTGGTTTTCGTCCTACGGTCTATAGAATTGCTAAGTCCCTGGGGATTAATGGATATGTGCTTAACAGAGGCTCAAATGTAGAGATTTTCCTGGATAAAAAAGTCGATGAATTTTTAGAGATGCTAAAAAGAGAGATACCTGATAACGCATGCATAAATGAGATAATACTGAAGGAGGTTAAGGAGGAAAATGGTCAATACAAGGATTTTACAATCCTTGAAAGCAGCCAGGGTGTCAGGTCTTCACTTTTTCCACCAGATACGGCAACATGCGATAAATGCATAGATGAAATCTTTGACAAAAATAATCGCCGTTATTTATATCCATTTACGAATTGCACAAACTGTGGTGGACGTTTTTCTCAGATAATTGACGTACCGTATGACCGAAAGAAGACCTCGATGAATGAATTTAAACTCTGTCGAGACTGTCTAAGCGAATACAAAGACCCTTTAAATAGGAGATTTCATGCTCAAACGATCTCTTGTAAAAAATGTGGTCCTGAATATGAGCTCTATGACAAAAATAAAAATGTAATTGATACTGATCCGATTAAAACGTTTGCAAAGTTCATAGATGATGGTTCCATTGGTATAATTAAAAGCTGGGGTGGAATGCACCTTGTTTGTAACCTTTACGAGACAAAAAGATTCAGAAGATGGTACAACAGAGAAGCAAAGCCTTTTGCGATTATGTTAAGAAATTTAGACATCGTGAAAGCGTATGCAAACATTAGTGAATCAGAAAAAGAATCTTTAATCTCTCCTCAACGGCCAGTGGTGCTTTTGAATAAAAAAGAAGAATTAAACGTTTTGGAGGGCATTTGTCCCGGGCTTGGCAACGTTGGAATCTATTTACCTTATACAGGGCTTCATCATGTCTTTTTCCATCATCTAATAAGCGATAGTGTGATAATGACTTCAGCAAATCGTCCAGGAGAGCCGATTATAATAAATAACGAAGATGCTTTTAACCTAAAGGTGGACGTGTATCTTTTACACAACAGGAGGATAGTAAACAGAATTGATGATTCAGTTATAAGGTTCTACAACAGTAATAAATTCTTTTTGAGAATGTCAAGGGGTTTTTTGCCACATGAGCTCAAAGTTCCGTACGAAAAAAATATAATAAGTGTTGGAGCACAAGAAAATGTGAATTCGGCTGTTTCAACAGAAAAAAATCTCTATATTACACAATACATTGGAGATACAA
>DAOWMC010000098.1 GCA_030643285.1 Methanobacteriota archaeon
GGAATTGGAATCGCCACTGGTGTTATGACACTACTTATACTGACCTTCGGAGAGATAACACCAAAAACAATTGCAATACGCCATGCTGAGCGGGTCTCTTTACTTGCTGCAAAACCTATAAGCGCACTTTCTTTTATTTTATACCCGATCATTGCCGCAATAAACACCGCGGTAAATCCAATAATCAGGCTTATAGGAGGGGCAGATAAAAAAAATCCACTTGTTACGGAAGAGGAGATCAAAGCACTGGTAGATGTCGGAGAGGAGGAAGGCATCTTTGAAGAGGAAGAGAGGGAGATGATTCACCGGGTTTTTGAACTTTCAGATACAATTGTGAAGGAATTGATGACTGCGAGGCCGGATATGATCTGCCTCGAGGTTAATCAGGATATAGACAAGAGTCTGGAGCTGATTACAAAACATGGGTACTCAAGAATTCCTGTTTACGAAGAAAAAATTGACAACATTATAGGCGTTATTTACGCAAAGGACATTTTGAAGTATTTTGGGAAAAGAGAGGATTTATCAATCAAAAAAATTATGAGAGAAGCCTATTTTGTCCCCGAAACAAAAAGTGTCGATGATCTTTTTAAGGAGTTTCAAAAGGGCAAAATGCACATAGCCTTGGTGGTGGATGAGTATGGTGTAACCTCAGGGCTTATAACAATTGAGGATATTATAGAAGAGATATTCGGAAGCATATTCGATGAGTATGATGCAGGGGAAGAGGAGATAAAAGTGATCGGTGAAGGCACATTCATCGTAAATGGTGCCACAAATATTGACGATCTGTCCCAGGTGGTAGACTGTGAATTTCCCGAAGGGGATTTTGATACTGCCGGTGGTTTTGTCTTTGATCTTTTCGAGCGTGTCCCAAAACAGGGCGAGAAAATAAGATTTAAGAATTTTGAAGTTTCGGTAGAAAAAATAGAAAAAAGAAGGATAAAAAAAATAAAGCTAAAATCTTTAGGGGACGAATCTAAAGATCACGTGGTAGAATCTAAATAAAACCACTCATCGTGACCCGGTATAATAATTTCAGCAATCTTTTCAATTTTACAAAAGCTTTCCATCGCTAATTTTTTATTCACATGAATTCTTGGGGGCACACGCTCGATATAATTGTTTTTTGTAGGAATCGCATCGCCCGAGCAGACGATAACCACCTCATCTCTAAACACAACCGAAATATGTCCGTTTGAGTGTCCGGGGGTTTCAATTATGGAGATATTTTTGGATATCTTGGACGGGCACGGTAGAATCTCGGTATTATTTGAAAGTTGCTTTATTTCAAGGGGATGTGCATATTTTTTTGCCCCGAATTTTTTATTACAACCTATATGGTCTACGTGGAGATGAGTATTTATAACCATCAAAATATCGTCTTTTGAAAATCCAGCTTCCTTAATTGCACCTGAAATTGTCTTCCAATCCGGACTTAATCCTGTGTCAACGATAAGTGGAAACTCATCAATCATCAATATCACAGACGAAGATGCATACCTGATTATCTTTTTATCATCTCGCACAAGCACCCCCGGTTTTAAAATATATGTGCTATCCGTTATCTTCTGCATTCAACCTACCTTTAATCCCTTTCAATTCCTATGGGCATGGGTGCAGTCGCCTGCAAATATGGTTTTTTTGGACCCATCCGACAGTTCTAATATAAGTGCCCCATCCGGATTTATGTCTATTGCTTTACCCTCTATCTCTTCGGCAGGAGTTTCTATTCTGACATGGCTACCCAGTGTTCCCGAAAGTCTTTTCCACTCTGAAATCACACACTCAAAATCTTTGTTTTTAAATGATGTGTAATAGTGCTCCATTTCCTGTAAAAAGGATTGCATGAGATCTACTCGTGAAATATCGGTTTTCAACTCCTCCTTTAAGGAAGTAGTCCTATCTTTAAATTCTTCCAAAAAAACGGTGCGATCCACATTCGCATTTATTCCAACACCAACAACGATATAATTTACAACGTCAGAATCCGTATCCATCTCGGTCAGTATACCCGAGACCTTCCTTTCGTTTATCAAAACATCGTTTGGCCATTTTATTTTTGCATCTAATCCAAATCCCCTTATTGCCTTTGCAACGGCAACACCTGTTAATAGGGTCACTATAGGGGCCTTTTTCGGAGACATTTGTGGACGAAGTATAAAAGAAAACCATAGACCTCCGCGCGGCGAGATCCATGTTCTACTTAATCGTCCTCTGCCATCACTTTGGGTTTCACAAATCACAACTGTTCCTTCTTTAGCCCCATCATCTGCCAATTCCCTGGCTATGCGATTGGTAGAACCAACCTCCTCAAAGTAATGGAATTTTTCACCAAAAATCGTTGTATTCAAATTTTTTTTTATCTCTTCGGGAAAAATCGAATCCTGAACACTCATGTAAAAAAAAGGATAAAAATGGTGCTTTACTTAAATTAAAAGCACCCTTAAATCAATTTAAATTTGTCAACGCGATCTTGGCTTATAACTTCTTTAATTTCTTGATTCCAAGCTTTTTGACATTTGGTTTAAATATCTCGGCGGGCATCCAATCCGGTCTGTTCGCAGGCGATTTAACTTTTTTTCTTGTGCCTTCATACATATGCACCTTCATAGTCCCTCTCTCACGCAGATGGATCTTCTTTATGCCCCTGTTTGCTGCCTTCATCGCTGCCTGACGTGGCGATCTTCCAATATATGTTCCGATCTCCTTACCCGATTTTGTGTTTCGCAGTGCGAAATACCTCTTTTTACTCTCAGTTTTCTTCTTAGTAGCCTTCTTTTTAGCCATATAATGTCTCCCCCTATGTTTACATACCTCTATGTATCTGGGGTATTTAAAGATATCGGTAGCAGTAAAACAGCTATTTCTTCCGGTGCTCTTTTATAAGGTTCGATCTGTAAGCTCCCAGACCAGATTCGCCTGCATAAGTTTTTTAACTTCTTTTGTATCCTCCGTTTCGCTTAATACCCACATAAGCTTAACCAATGCGGTTTCTGATAACATATCCCCCCCTTCGATCACTCCGATTCTCAAAAGATCACGCCCTGTGTCATAGACCCTATCACAGGTTCTTCCGTAAATACACTGCGATGTCATTACAACCGAGACACTATTGCTTATTGCATTTTTTATATGATCAAACCATTCGGTAGAGACGTGCCCCAGGCCCGTACCTTCAATTATAATTCCCCTGTACCCCCGTTCAACATAAAAATCAAGGATATCTGGGTCCGCGCCCGGGTATATCTTTATAAGGGCACATTTTTGCTCTAAATGATTTTTTAGTATAAGATTTCTCTCCCCTCTTCTGCGGTATTTTTCGGAAATCTCAATTTTTTTGGTCTGGTAATCAACTTTTCCCAAAGGGGGCGAGTTTATTGATTTAAACGCATCCCTGGCAGATGTGTGCATCTTTCTTACCTTTGTTCCGCGATGGATGTAACAGGAATCATCTGAAGTTGATGAGTGCATCACAACAGTCACTTCCGCTATATCACTTGTTGCCACCAAAGCCGCACATACGGCGTTTTGAGCATTGTCACTTGAGGGTCGATCAGCACTTCGTTGTGATCCTGTAAGTACGATTGGAACAGGTGTCTCTATCATGAAAGAAAGTGCAGAAGCCGTGTACGCCATCGTGTCGGTCCCATGAGTCACAATCACGCCCTGTGCACCATTTTCAATCTCTTTTGCAATCCTTCTTGCAAGTTCTATCCAGTACTCTATTTTCATATTCTCGCTTAAAATGCTGTAGACAACTTCAGAATTGTAATTTGCAATTTTTTCAAGTTCCGGGATCGCAAAAAGAATATCGTCAGCAGTAAACTGGCTTGTAACCGCACCTGTTCGATAGTCCACCTTGCTTGCAATAGTTCCCCCGGTTGATAAAATTGATAATTGAGGCAGATCCTTTCGATAAGGCCTATCTATTTTCTTTTTTGAAGGCCCAACACCCTTTTTTTCAATCAAAAAGATCGATATACCTTCATTTTTAAATCCTATGTTGTATCCATTATCCAGTTTTATAACAACTTGACCTGTGGTTGTGGGCATCAGTACGCCCTCATATGTAATTTTACCCTTTTCAATTTTTACCCTATCGCCTGACTGCATTTTAAACCTCGACTTTTTATTTACTTATTTAAACACCTTATTGTATGTGTCAAAATATGGTTGTGACTCGCGACGCATCTGCTCGACCATTTTACTGAGTCCGGTTTCGTACTTTTCATTTTCCCCAAAGATACTTGATACAGAGAGGCGAGCAGATGTTAGCGCCTGGCTTATACCCTCACCGGTCAGACGAGATGCAAAACCCACTGCATCACCCACAAGATATATATTTTTAAATTTCATACCTGAATAATTCAGATTGATCGGAAAAGCCTCCAATTTAAGATCAGATGTGTCAATATTAAGCTCTTTGCACCGCCCTTCAAGATATTTTTTTAGCTTTTTATGATCCTTTCCGATACCACACCCTATATATGTATAGGTATCGTGAGGGAATGTGTAGGTATAGTAGTACGGCTCGGGGAACCACATTTGAACGGTCTTTGTTACCACTTCCGGTACCCTGTACTGTAGCACTAACTGGTTATCAAAAGGCAGGTTTAATTTTTTTCGTACAATTGAATTCGATCCATCTGCGCCTATGAGGTAATCATATCTAACTCTGGTTGAGTCATCTAACTCGATTGTATTTTCTTTTATATCTATATCCACCACTTGGCTTTTTTCATGAACATTAGCCCCCGCATCACATGCCACATCCCACTGATACTCATGCAAAGCAGGCCGAGATAACATGTAAATCCTCTTTTTAATCTTTAAAAGGCCAAACCTCGTCTCGCCTATAACATACTTATTATCTCTTTCAATAAGATAGTCCGGTAATAAGAGTTCGTTCATTGCTTCTTTTGTGTATCCTGCTGCACATATCTTGTAGAGCCCTTTATTTCCCTTTTCAAAGACTTCTACATTTATGTTTTCATTAGAAAGTAACTCTGCACACCTTAATCCAGCGATATTTCCTCCAACAATAACCACATTCATCGAAGCTAAACTGGTGCTAACTATTAAATATCTTTAGAATTGCTCATTCTATAGAATTATCAAATTTAGACCACAATTTATATATAGAATTGCAAACATATGCAAGAATTCACGAGGTGACCAAATTGGGAGGACAGTTGGGTGGAACACCCATATTGATTTTAAAAGAAGGCAGTGAACGAACAAAGGGAAGAGAAGCCCAGAACAGAAACATTTTAGCA
>DAOWMC010000063.1 GCA_030643285.1 Methanobacteriota archaeon
AGTTAAGGACGGCGTTGAGTATGCAGTCCAGTACAATGGTGGAGCCTTTGGTAGCGGTTTCTGTGGAGGAATCGGAGGAAGGGGCTTTGGTCCTGGTGGAGCTTATATAGTTAACGTCTTTACACCACAGCTTTAAAAAAAAGAACAAAAAAAACCTGCCATCAGGCAGGTTATAATTATTTTTTTAGTTACTGAAAATCACCTATAGCAGTCTTGCCCCACCATGTGATATTCTACTTACACTAACTTTTCCAAAATTTGATAAGGCTCCAAACTCATTCACAGCAAATACCACATCACCTAACATTGCCATGCTTGCATGACCACCCTCTGCCTTGCAGGCCTTAATCGCATCCTTTGCCTTTTGACTAATCAACCCGGTCTCGATTGAAAATCGCTCGGAAAGACTCATAAAATTATCCAAAGATGGGAATTTAAGTAGATCGTTCATAGCTTTTTGCCCGTAAAAGTTAATCTCTTTTACCATCTGCGGGTCTTTTAGAACAGATTTTGTAGACATTTTTCCAAGTGTTACGTAACCAACCCTGGTTTCGTCATCCGGTACAGGTATACGATCGATTATACCAATACCTGGTGAACCCGCCTTTTTTCTAATCACAAGGCCCCCATATACCTGAGAAATCACGTCCCCCAAGCCTGTTTTATTTATTACTTCCGCTTCATGTGCAACCTTTCCAAGTTCCATAACGGTCATGTTCAGGCAAAAAAGTTTATTCAACGCAAATGCCGTACTCAGTGCACCAGAGCCACTTGCCCCAAAACCACCTTCAATCGGCACATTAAAGGAACTTGATACGTTAACAGGTTCTCTTGCCAATCTTGAAACAACGTATGAAGTTGTAGGGGCATCTGTTTTTGTTCCATTTATCCGGATCGATGTCTCGTCGGCCAGGTTCACCTCGGTCACACAACCATCTTTAAGTGCCATACCGCATCCTATGGAACCCATCAGCGCCGGATTCACATTTTCACAAATCTTAAAAAATCCTGTTATGTGGGCAGGTGCATACGCCTTTACCATCATGCGACAACCGGGATTCGAACCCGGGTTTTGGGCTTGGGAAGCCCAAGTCATAACCACTAGACCATTGTCGCGAGGAACTGTACAAATGGTAGGTCGTTGAAATGGTTAAAGTTTTCCCAAATGTATTTTGATTTGGCTTTATCTGTTACCTGCTTTGATTATTATATTTTCCTTTTGATGTTTGTCATACGTCGTCCCTATCTTGTATTTGGTCGAGCAAATTGGTACAAATGAATTCACGATGATATGGCACGAGCCCGCTGGGATTTGAACCCAGGTTCTCGGGTCCGAAGCCCGAGAGGATAGTCCACTACCCTACGAGCCCTATCTTAAAAATGTACTTATTTTGCTCATTTAACGGATAACAAGTTTAACCGATAATAAGTTTTTCATCATGCACCATTCAGGCACTATATGTTTTCAATCGTCTGATCAGACACAACAGTCATCTTGGTCGAAAGCTCATGTGCCCCCTTAAACACCATTTCGGGCATCTTTGAAGGTTCAAAAACCGGTGCAACTGTTACTCCCGCCCTATTCAACTCTTCTGCAAATGTCCTTGCACAATGTGCCCCCACATTCCACGAAATAAATCGCTTATCATAAAAAAGCGGAATGTATAGGACATAAATATCCTCTGACATCAAATGCCTGAGGTGTTTAAGTGTTCTATGCTGGACCTCTGCGTCAACCAACTGCTGTCTATGTGCATCTGACATACCCGCCTCTTCTGTTTCGGTAATGTAGGGCACACCCTTTTGAAGCCACCCGGTTTCTGGTAAACCATCCGTTACTATCACAAGTAGATTTATTCCACCCTCTTTACTCCATCTCAAGCGGATAAGCTTCTCAAGTGCAAGATCCATACGAGAGCCACCAGAGCCGTTTTTGGAGATTAATTCCCCATAGATAAATTCGCTTTTTGTAAATGGCCCGTTTACTCCACTTCCAAAAGTAATCAACTTTACATCCGCATCCGCGCCAATAAACCCTTCCAGGATCAACATTGATGCAATCTTGGCAAGAGTCTGGGGGCTATTTTCCTCATTCAGCTCGGTACCAAAGCGCTTCTTTCTCCACCACCTTGTCATAGAATTGGAGTCATCGTAAATTATCATTACATTCAATTTTATAACTGTTTTTATTCTTTTTCGCCCGATTACGTTATCTAAGTTCCTTCCGTGCAGGCAGAATTGAGATAGAGTTTTTCCAAAACTGATGTTTCCTTCACCTGTATATCTGTTGTAAAGGATCCTTGGCTCTGTTGGTAAAACAAGCTTATTTTGAGCAAGCAGATTTTTTGCCACCTTATTACAGCTACGTTGAAGTTGTTTAAGTGATGTCACGTTAAGGGGATCATTCATACATTGAACCAATAGACTTTCAAGTGATTCATCATTCATATCCACACCTACAGCCTACTTGCTATGTTCAGAGCAAGCTCATTTACAAGCTGGATAGATAGTAAGTCCGTCTCATCGGCTATCACCATTCCCTGGTGGTATGCGGTATCTGAAAAGGCTGTTTTCTCATCGAGGCCTTCACTGATCAAAAGATCGCAATATCGAGCCATCTTTATAACACCATCTGTAGAGATCCCCTGGGGAATTGTGTTTTCTTCCTTCCACATTCTGCGAGTCTCTATGGCGAAATCCAGAATCAATTTGATTACCTTGGAACTGAGGTTGGGCAGCTTTTCTGCTAACACCATCTCCTCGACATACCTCTGCGGGTAGCCAACATGAATCGGTATGAATCTTCTTTTTAGCGCACTACTTATTCTATATGTCCCCTCATCACCAAAATTTGCGGTGGTGATTACAATCCAATCATCGGATTTCTTCAAAACCGTCCCCTTATGTTCAAGAATCAGCCTCCCATGTGAAAGCAATAAAAAGATGCCTGAGTATGCGGAACTTGGGGCGCGGGTGAATTCATCTATCAACAGATTTTTATCCTCCTGTATCGCCCGGGCCACAATGCCATCCTTGTACAAAAATTTTTCAGCGGTTTCAGGATCGGCAGACATGGATAGTGGATGAAAACCTCCAACGATCTGGTATTCAGTCATACCTTCGGTTGCTTCTATTTCAAGGTAGTCCTTTTCCATATTGTCTAAGATATGCCGTGCAATTGATGTTTTACCACATCCTGGCGGACCAAACAACATTATAGGGTACCCAAGTTTTATGTAACGAAGCGACTTTAAATATGCATCATCCTGGCCTTTAATTTCACTTGTTTCTATGATATCTGCATATCTATTTTGTTCCATTAACATGACAATCACCAATCACTTGAATTGAGCCCTGAATTTTTCTTCGATCGATCTGAGCGTATCTTTTACCTTATCTCCGGTGGCAGTATCCCCATGCTTTGCGTGAAGCGTGTCATATTCGTTTTTGAACCGTTGCATGAGTTGATATGCCCCAACCCTGTTTGTTATATTTTTAAAAGCCGTTGTCTGATTTTTTAGCTCATCGAATAATCCCTGATAAGGATCGACTTCCTCTTCCATTTTTTCTTTCTTTGATTTCTTTTCGGGCGGAGTGTAGATAATCTCCTTTGTCTTTCGTTCAATATGTTTTTCGTAACCCAGCGCATCATAAAATATGAGCTGGTAGGCCATATAAGCACCTGGTATGAATATAAGATGTGGAAGAAAATAGTACCATAATACACCCAATATGACCAGATTACTACCCTGCAGAGATTCCATTATTCCTGAAAAATCAATTGATAGCGAAGCGGTTTCTGGACTAACAGATAGCTGATTTATTATAAAAAACACAGATAGGAGCACAATTATCAGGTATATGGGAAATGTAGCCAATAAACCAAAAACTGACCGCCCTATCCGCCTGAATATTGTTGTTGTTGGAAATATCTGTTTGGAAAATATACGGCATAAGATCAGGGGAATACCTGACCACAGGACAAACATTACAAGTAATAACGTACCATACTGCTTTCCCATACCAAAAAGACCGCTTGAAAAAAGGACCGTACAGCCCATACCTGCAAATGTGTATCCGCGTGTGTCTTTATCCTCTGTTGTTATTAATATGGCAATTGCGTTTGCAATGGCAAATATAAGCACGGGAAAAAATTCAATAAACATATATTCCGGATGATCCGTCGTATATGATCCGCGATAGGCCAGACCAACCAATGTATATGCCGAGACCCCCAGTATCAGGTATGACAGGGTCTTTAATAGATTATGTGGCAGTTGCCTGACAAACGGAATGGTTATTGCTATACCAAACAGCATTATGATAAGTGCAACCGGGTTGTAGTACTTTGATAAAAGCGCACAAACGCATGGCAATACCACAACTGGTATAAAAAAATACTTATTAGATATTTTAGTGATTGATGGTTTAATCATTTAACAGTTCCCCCCTATTATCCTATTTCTTTCTACTTCATTGTTTAAAAATTAATCGGTCATTTGTACATCCCTGCGGTCTGAAAGTTATAAAAAAAACCTTGGGTTCGGATCATTTATCTCTTTTACCGCCCTTTCTTAATATGTTCAGGCTTATGGCCCCACCAACAATCCCACCTATTATAAAGTTTGTGTAGTAAAGTACAGATCTCCAGATCAACACAAATACACTTAGAAGCGATTCGTTTTCAACTAACATAGCATATAACGAATACATACCCACCTCGGTGATCCCGCTACTTCCGGGCGTAAGGGGAAGTACGGTAATAACCACAAGTACCATCTGGGCCACAAATGAAGGAATCCACATTGGATCCAGACCCAGGCCAATTAAGATAAGTGAGGCAACTGCAAGGTCCAAAAGCCAGTAGGGGACTGTAAGAATAAAACCAAAAAGGAGGTACTTTCGCCCTTCTTTAATGAATTTCCATATACTCCTGTGAAAGTTATCTATTTCCGCATTAACCCCCGAAACAATGCTTTCACGCTTTATCCATCGTGAAATAAATTTTTTCATTTTATCGGGCCTCACGATCCCGTACATCAACAGTATTATTGTGAGCATCATAATTGAAGCGGCAATAACAAAGAAAGGGAATAGGGTCATGTCGTAATAATCTTTAAACAGGATAAAGGTGATTGGTATTAAAAGGCCCATAAAAAATGCATCCAGCAGGCGTTCTTCTATCACAACTGCAGTCGCATCCCCATATGAAAGACCATTTTTTCCAAGTAGGTAAACCCTTACCGGCTCCCCTCCGAATTTTGATGGGGTTATGCAGGCCGCAAATAAACTTGGTATTACCACCTTGACGGAATCAGAAAAGCTGATTTCACTGCCTATGCCTTTACACATAACCTTGATACGCAATGCCCACACGAACCAGGCTAAAATATGAACTGCTATGGCTAATAGAAGATACTCAAGCCGAATATTTGACAAACTATTTAATGTTTCCTTAGTTACGGATGTCTGAGGAATCACAAACAGAAGAAGAATTAAAGTCAATACACTGACCACGATAGACGATATTAAAAACTTCTTAAAACGATCCATCTAAATTCCCAGATGTCTTATAAACTCAGTTATTTTATCAATACCGATATGTTTTAAGACCACATTAAACAACGCTCCGATTATAATTCCTGCAACTAAGCTTGATATTGGGTGTATTTTGAGAATCAGAAAAGCCATTATTCCTATCAGAATAATCAAACCGACAATTGAGCCCAAAAGCAGGGGCAGTTTTATGAATGCAGCGTTGATTAGATTCAGGATGAATGTAACTAACCCAAGTCCGAATATGAATCCCAGGACAAACCCAAACGTGGTTACAATTTTATCCTTTGCCATATGATTCCTCAGAGAGGGTACTCTCTTATAAGTTATATATTTTGTTTTGAGGAGTCGATAATTCTAAATAACATTGGTTACGAGTATGTATTGCCCTTTACGAGGACAAACGTGAACTGTGATCGTTTGTGCAGAAAAAGGGCTACAATTCGCATTGAACGATCTTTACAGGAGTAAATGCTTTTGGCTATCTGTGACTGTAGGTAACCCCAATGCGGAATAATCAGCCCCTGGCACGAGGGTAACTGAGATGGACAGCGGAAGATCCATAGTGTGATATCTCGGAGTTAGTGCGTCAGGGGATAACTTATGAAATATTTATCTTATTGGCGCACCATGTTTTAGCGTATGTTAACTTTTGTTGGTGCAGGCCTGTATGATGAAAAGGATATAACATTAAAGGGTTTGGAAGCGATCAAAAAAGCAGACGCAGTATATGCAGAGTTTTACACATCGTGCCTTTTGGGAACCACACTAAAGGATATGGAAAAAGCCTACAAAAAAGACATACTTTTACTTGAAAGAAAGGACATTGAAATAAATCCGGGGCCAATTTTGGACGGGGCAAAAGATTTCGATGTGGTTCTGATAACCGGAGGAGATCCGATGGTGGCAACAACTCACATAGACTTGAGGCTCAGGGCATATGACCTTGGGATAAAAACAGCAATAATTCATGCACCATCCATATTTTCAGCAGCCATTGGATTGAGTGGTCTTCAAAACTACAGGTTTGGTAAATCTGCAAC
>DAOWMC010000128.1 GCA_030643285.1 Methanobacteriota archaeon
CACTTGTAAAGTCCTCAATCGCTTTATCATATTTTCCCCGATTATAATTACTGATTCCACTGTTGTAGTAGTCCAAAGAGGCAGATTTTGGGTCCGGATCAATTTCCTTGATGCATCTTTCTATCTCCCCCTCATATTTAGTTAAACCAGATTTATTTTCAATTTTGTTTTCTTTTATGGCAACACCCAGTTTCTCTAAATTGGAATAAGATTTTTTTCGATTTTTATATGGATCTGCAAAGTCCGGATCAAGCTCTATGGACCTGTTAAAATCATTTATTGCCTCATTATATCTCTTTGACTTGTGGTGAGCAAGACCACGACCGTTGTAGGCAGAAGCATCACTGGGGTCAAGTTCTATTGCTTTGTTAAAATCTTTAATTGCGTCATCATATCGCTTTAAATCTGAGTAAGCAAGACCACGATTGATGTAAACAACATTAAGATCCGGATCAATCTCAATTGCTTTATTGTAGTCTTTTAATACGTCCTCATATTTATTTAAACGTGAAAAAGCATTTCCTCTATTAAAGTATGCTACAGCAAGGTTTGGGTTAAGCTCAATAGCCTTGTTAAAATCTTTAATGGCCTCCTTGTACTTCTTTAAATCTGAATAAACGGTTCCACGATTGTTATAAGCATTAACATAAGTTGGGTCAATTTGTATCGCCTTGGTATAATCTTTAATTGCTTCGTTGTTTTTCTTTAAAGTATAATAGACAGTCCCACGACTGTTGTAAACATTAAAACATTTGGGATCAATCTCAATTGCCAGGTTATAGCATTCTATTGCCTCATCATATTTCTTCAAATAATATTGACCAAGACCACGATTGTAGTTAGAAAAAACTTCTGCAGTTTTAACTGATTTTTCAAGTGAATGACAGGCCCCTGCATATTCCTTGAGCTCTTCATCTATAGCAATCGAATTTGAAAATCCAAGATATGAAATCGAAAGGTTGTATTCTTTTTTTTCTCCAAGGCGGATTCCCTTTCTCATCAATTCTTTTGCTAAAAGATCTATTGTAACCGGATCTTTTATCCTTTCTTTGACAAGACTAAGGGCTTGTTCTACTTCCTCTCTTTTTAAGAGCCCCTCTACCTCAGACTGTATCTCATCTATTAGTTCTGACATCCCCTAATAACAATGGGTTAAGAAAATGCTTAAATCTTTTCCCATCCGGATGATATCAGAAAAAACACCTAAGGCGTTATAGCTAATCTCCTATTCTTTTCCGTCTCATACAGAATCACTCCATTTTCCTTATACAGCTTAAATGAAAAATGAGTCACCGTATCTCTTACCTCCTCCAAAGTCGCAATCTTTTCAGCAACAAAATAAGCAACTTCCTTCATCGTTTTTCCTTTCACCACAACAGAAAGATCGTAGTTTCCCGAAACAAGACGTACGGATAAAACATCGGGAAAACGGGATATACGCTCTGCAATTGCATCGTACCCCTTTTCACGGTCTAAATTGACCTTTATATCTATCAAAGCATAGATATCCTCGTCGCCTGCCCGTTCCCAGTTGATAATAGTTTTGTATCCTATGATTATACCCTTTTTTTCCATATCTGCTATAGCCTTGACAACCTTTGACTCCGACTTTCCGATCATTGTTGCAATCTCTTTTGGATCGGCTCTTGCATCCTTTTCCAATATTTTTAATATTTCAATCATCAAAATCACCTGAAGTTACCTAAAGTTTTATTTCCATATACTATTTTTATAATATCAAGTTAATGGATAAGTGAGGGAATTTACTTGAAAAAATATCTTACAATGGACGATATCAAATTAGAGGACAAAACAGTTTTGGTTCGCTTGGACTTGAATTCACCCATTAAAAATGGAGAGATTTTGGATGATAAGCGGTTCAGGAGCCACATACCAACATTAAAAGAATTAAACGATTCAAAAGCTGTTTTAATGAGCCATCAGGGCAGAGCGGGTGGAAAAGATTTCACAACAATGGAGGCTCACGCTAAAAAGCTATCTAAACTCATAAAAAAGGATGTGAAATATGTTGATGATATTTTTGGAAGGTATGCGTTAGAATCAATTAAGGGTATGAAAAAAGGCGATATCGTGCTTTTGGAGAATCTGAGGTTTTATTCGAAAGAAAGCCTTAAGAGAAGTCCGGAAGAGCATGCAAACACACATTTGGTTAAAAAACTTGCGTCGGTCGCAGATGTATTTATAAATGATGCGTTCAGCACGTCGCACAGGTCTCATCTTTCAATGGTTGGATTTTCGACTGTTTTACCTAGCGTGGCAGGAAGGCTGATGGAAAAAGAAATTGAAGCTTTAAACAAGGCGCTTGATAATCCAAGTAGACCCTGCGTCTTTGTTCTTGGTGGGGCAAAGGTGGACGATTCGATCGAGATAACAAAAAATATTTTGGAAAAGAAAATTGCAGATAAGGTTCTGTTAACAGGTCTTGTGGCAAATGTCTTTTTGTTGGCATCAGAAATCGATATTGGAAAGCCAAGTGTGGATTTCATAGAAAAGGAGGGTTATTTAGATCAGGTTGACATAGCAAAAGATCTTTTGGGCCGTTTCAAAAACATTATGTTGCCAACCGACGCCGCATTAAATGTAGATGGAAAGAGGGTTGAAAAGACCCTCGGTGAGCTTGGCGAACCAATCGATTTTCCAATTCATGATATGGGAAAAAAGACTATTTTGGCATTTTCGAAAGAGTTAAAAAATTCCGGTGTGGCTGTTTTAAATGGGCCTGCCGGCGTATTTGAAAACGAGGCATTTTCCAAAGGAACATTTGAAATACTGAAGGCGGCAGGTGAATCAGGTTCGGTATAATCGGCGGGGGTCACATAACAGCGGCTTTGAGTGGGCTTGGTATTGAGGATAAAATGGGACATATAAGCACGGGAGGGGGTGCATGTATATCTTTTTTATCAGGAAAGGAGTTACCTGGAATCGAGGCTTTGACCGGGCCTCACAAACACTTGATACAAAAGCACAAACCTTAAAAAGCTTAATCGTAAAATTTGATATGTGGAATTCGGTTTACAAAAAGAGGGTCTTTCTAAAGATGAGGTTATGTCTTTGCTTGACTGGGCAAGAAAAAGAGATCTACCATACAGTCGAATTCTCAGCTCAATGTGCACAGACCCCCATCCAATTGCAGTTGAGGCACATGTAAAGTTTATTGAAGCAAATTTAGGTGATGCGGGGCTTTTTCCAGGTACCAAATGTATTGAATGCAAGGTAGTTCGGATGCTCGGGTCTATTTTAGGTAACCCGGACGCTGTGGGTTATATAACGACAGGGGGCACCGAATCCAATATTCAGGGGATAAGGTCTGCAAGAAACATGGCAAAAAGAAAGCACCCAAACATCATTGTATCCGAATCCGGCCATTTCTCCTTTGATAAGATAGCAGATATTTTGCAAGTCGAGGTAAGAAAGGCTTCGCTGGATGAGAATTTCATGGTTGATTTGGGCAGCGTGGAAGATCTGGTTGATGAAAATACTGCAGCTATTGTCGGGATTGCGGGTACCACCGAATTTGGTCAGATTGACCCGATAGAGGGGCTTTCAAATATTGCACAAAAAGAGGGAATATTCCTTCACATAGATGCTGCGTTTGGCGGCTTTGTAATTCCTTTTTTGGAGAAGGAGTATAAATTCGGTTTTGAGGTTGACGGTGTAACTTCAATTTCAATTGACCCTCACAAGATGGGAATGAGTACAATACCTGCAGGTGGATTGCTTTTTAGAGAAAAACGATTTTTGAAGGGTCTATCAATATCAACACCTTATTTGAGTACCAAGGCTCAGTATTCACTGACAGGAACAAGAAGTGGTGGTGCCGCAGTTGCAACTTATGCTGTTTTAATGCATTTGGGTTATGATGGGCTTAAAAAAAGTGCGCTCAGGTGTGTTAACATGGCAAAAATGCTTGTGGATCGTGTAGAAAATTTTGGGGTTTATCCTATTGTAGATCCTATAATGAACGTTCTGGCACTTGATGTCCCCAAAATTGAAAAGGTCTTGTTGATGCTCCTCGTACGTGGCTGGCGGGTATCGGTGACAAGAAAACCAAGGGCGCTAAGGCTGGTTATAATGCCCCACACAACTGAAGAAAACCTTAATCTCTTCATTGAAGATCTTAAAGAAATCGTCAAAAATTGCTGAATTTGTTTTTGGGTTTATTGGGGTTGAAAGAGGGTACATGGATTTAGAAGGCTATGCAAAAAGGGCTTTGATAAGGGGTGAGGGTGAACAGGATATATCGAACCGTCTGGTTGACCGTATTTTGGAAATAAAAGACATTTCAAAAGA
>DAOWMC010000005.1 GCA_030643285.1 Methanobacteriota archaeon
ATATTCATCAAAATTTCATTTGGCTATTGAAATGTTGATTTGGAAGCTAAGCGCTAGTACTTATCCAGAGCCTCGACAGAAATTTTTTTAGCCACACCGACACGATTTCCAATGGGAGTTTCCAGATCCTTCATCTTCTTTACAATATCAGCTGGATCCCCTATTGCTATAAACTCGCCATACCTCATTAGTGCAGCCCGATCACATACCATCTCGATAAAGTCCATATCGTGAGATACTACAACATAGGTCTGGCCAAAGTCATCTCTTGCTTTTCTGAGTGATTTTGCAAGTTCTATCCTTGTAAGCGGGTCCGCAGTTCCTGTGGGTTCGTCTAAAAACATGATCATGGGATCGGTTATAAGGCACCTTGCAATTGCGAGTCTCTGTCTCTCACCCTCACTCAGCTGCATCGGATAGTCATATATCTTGTAATCAATTTTATCCTTGGTAAAACCAACCGCCATTAATACCTTGTAGATCTGATTGGCTAAAATATCAGGGGGTATATCAATCATCAAGGCGCTCTGCAAATTTTCATATACATTTAGGTTGTTGTGGAGCGAATATTCCTGATGCAAAACCGCGATGTGTGGGGTAGCTCGTCCTTTTCCATCAGGTCCCATTTTCTTCATATCCACATCGGTATCGCCAATTTTGATCATGAGGTCTCCTTTGGAGGGAAGGATAAACCCTGCTAATAGTCGGGATAAGGTGGTCTTACCCGATCCACTTACCCCCACAATCCCGAATATCTCATTTTTCTTTATGGTTTGCGTTATATCATGAACCGGTGTCACCAATCCCCTGTCAAATGCAATGAAGTACTTTCTGAGGTCCTTGAACACGATCAGATCCTCGGTACATTTCTTTCGCTCGATCTCAATCTTTTCATATTCTTCCATGAATCTGGCTATAACGTCTTTGGTCTTTCCACTGTCAATAACCATTCCATCTTTGAGACACATCGATTCAATTGTTAACTTTGATACTTCCTCTGGGAAATGAGAGTTTATTATCGCGGGAATCCCTTTTTTCTTTTCATTACTCATGATCTCATGCATTGATTCTGCCGTTATCCGATCCAGTGTGCCTGAAGGCTCATCTGCAAATAAAAGAAATGGATTTTTCATGATAGCCATGGCAAACAGACATCTCTGTTTTTCTCCCCCGCTCAAATCATCTGCACGATGGTAAATTCTATTGCCGAGTAATACCTGAGAAAGCAGGTCAGATGCCATCTTCTCCTGTCTGGATTTGGGTATATCGATACTATCCATGATCCGCATAAGATTTGTCAATACGGATAGATCGCCATAGAGTGCAAATGAGCGCTGGAGCATGTACCCAATTCTATCATAGATTGAACCGGCCGTGGAATCTTTTCCAAGGCGATCCCAAAAGTTTACTTCCTCAAGGTCCAGTGTACCTATACCACATTTCTGGCATTGACTACCTTTTTTGCTTGGAAGCTCGACCCAGCTACATTCCGGACATACCGCAACTCGATAGATAACCGTCCCTTTTGTTGGCCTGTACTCTTTTATTCCCCGCAGG
The DNA here is from genome assembly GCA_030643285.1 of Methanobacteriota archaeon. Lineage (GTDB taxonomy): Archaea > Halobacteriota > Syntropharchaeia > DAOWMC01 > DAOWMC01 > DAOWMC01. The sequence continues at coordinate 1,558 of DAOWMC010000005.1, forward strand.
GTGTTCATAAGCACGGTTTTTCCCGAACCGCTCTTTCCAATCACACCAAACCATTGACCTTCCTTAACTGTGATGTCAACATTGTCCAACACTTTTCTATCAGTAAAATATTTTGTAAGTCCTTCAGCAACTAAAAAATCCATCTATCCGACCTCCTTATATCCTGTATGTACCCTGTCTTTACATAATTAATAATGCTGACACGCTTGACATGCTTGACATTACACAATATACTTAAATGTCCTTTATGTGAGATTAAAACTTCTAAAGGTCTTAATGGTCATAAAATATGGCACAGGTCACCCTGTATAAAAAATTACAAATCCACAAATGGTACCAAATCACACGATCTGCACCTGTGGCACATTGTACTGAATTTTTTTGGATTCAAATTATTTTTTTCAAATACCAATTTTGTTTCGTATGCAAGATTTATCAGTCTGGCAGCAGATGGTCGTGTGCATTTGCCATTGGTACTTAAGATTATGTCATTTTCACAGTATGGGTTTATTGATAGTGGCCTTATCGTTGGAACCACACCATATGACGCGAACTGGAAAACAAGATCCATGACATTTTCATCTTTTTCTCCAAGACCGGTTATTATATTTGAACATACCCTGTTTTTCCCAAAAATATCAGATGCGTGTTCCAATGATTTTAAAACAACCTCATAATCCAACTCAGGACAAACCTTTGAAAATATATCCCTGTCTGCAGATTCGATATTTATCTTAATCTCGCATGCACCGGAACTGTATATGGCTTCGATCTCCTTTTCATTTTCCGTATATGTCTCAACACCAATTGGCAAATCAAAGTTATCCGATAACTCAGAAACCACATCACAGATCAGATCATTTGTTATTTTTGGGGAATTAAATACTCCCGAGGTCACACAGATACATGAAGCTTTGTCCTGAACACCTCTGATTGCTTCAACTGCTTTTTGTGGGTTCATCCGCTCATGCCTTATACCCTCATCGAGCTTCGGAGTTGCACAGAAACTACAGTTATAAATGCACCCTGCCTCAACATTTATAAATGCCTGTTTCGGGGCATGAAATAACGTTGGAATGATTTTAACACGATCCAAAAAAAGCTCATTTTCAAAGTAAACATTAAATGAATCTTCTTTTTTCAATTTAAACCTGGAATTATCCACAATCTTTAATCTGACAACACTGTTCCCAAAGCCTATATGTAAGCAATCAAACCCTGCCCCTGGCCCTGCTGTGGATCTATCAGGTTTACATGGTAGATCAGCCTTTTCTACCTCAATTGAACCTCCCTCAATGAGCATGGCTTTTTTAATTGTATCTATCCTAATATCTGGCATTTTTACATCTTCATACGGGTTATTTTAATATCAGGTTCGGTACTCACAAAAGATCCTTCACATCCTTTATGCTCTCCCTGCTTTTTGATACACTAACATTAACCTTTTTGGAATCAATAAATCCCGTACCGTTGGTCTTGGGGGACATCAAACGATTGGAATAGAAACTGCCCGGCATAAGAATAAGCCCCTCATGTTTATCATCGTCTTTTTTAATACTGACAACAACCGAACCGTGTTCGTTTGAAATCTCTACATTATCACCTTCACTAACCCCTAAACTTTTCATATCATCAACGTCTGTAATTGCCACTGCAGAAAGTTTTTTGTACTCTTTACCAAATTTATCCACCGAAGCTTCATGTTGAAATATATCACTATATGTGATAAGTAAAGCCTCTTTTTTTGGAGTTGAAATGAATTTCGATACATTAACCATTTTTATCACACCATTTTTCCAAGTTCTGATATATCCATAAGATTTGATATAGCCTTAGTTCGTACATTTATACCTGCCTCACGAATTGCCGCTAAAGGATTTGTGCCACCCAATACAACAATTCCTACATGATCCCTTCCAACTGATAATCCCAGGGCATCTGAATTTGGCTCCCCTATTTTAATAACACCATCAATATCCGCTTTCAACAATTCATCCAGTACCTGCTCAGCATGTTCTTTTGCAACCAGGGGGACCTCCCTAATATTTGCAAGTATCTTACCAGAACCAGTTTCAATTGCCTTTGTAACGGAGGTCAATTGCTGACTCATCAAGATTTCCAGTGGATCAATGGTTGTACTTTTATAGTCTAAAAAATCCGTGAACCTTATTGGCCTTTCATTAGTAACCTGTATGATTCCCCCACCCCTCGGATTAGTTGGAATACCCTGTTTCAGGAGAACACCGTCTATTGTCATACTGCACATCGTATATAGCGCAATCTCGCCTTCATTGCCCGTGGGTTCGCTTTTTATGTAAGGACTTATAGAGAACCCCCCCCTCAGAGTCTTATCAAATATATTCAGTGCCGCTCTCAGGTCGTTTTCGTTGATAACCGAGATGTTAACAATTACTTTTCCACTCTTTTTCTTGGGATCAAATGTTACACCATAGATCAAATCTCGTATCCTTGACATTATGAATCTGATCCGATAGCCTAATTCGTTTGAATTGCCTGCCATATCACACCAATTATAGCCATTCTACCATAAGTTACTATAAGAAATATTTTTTATACAATAGTGTAATTGATATGTTGAGTACTATGAGGGGCAAGATAATAAGCTTGTTGAAAAAAGTTTTTTCACAATCCGGGTACAGTGTTGAGCGATCCTATGAGTATGATTTAATTGCAGAAAAACAGTCTGACAGGGTTTATGTAAATTATTCCGAAGTCATAAATCAGAAAGACCTGGAACGTTTTGTAAACGACACGAGAGATGTTGACGGTTTCGCTTTAATGGTCTGCTCAGCGGGTCTATCAGATAGTATTTCTGATTTAGCAGAACGTGAAGGGATACTGATCTGGGATAGAGATGAACTTGAATCGCAGATAGGCAGGGCCATTCTGGCAGAAATTGAAGGAAGGGTGACTGAACTTTTGTTATCCGAACCAAAAAAGGAATCACAGTCAGTTGATTTCCCTTCAGTTGGCTTTATGAATCTGTTTGGTAATGAAGAAGTGGGGGCCACAAATGTACCGGCTTCTGAAACAGATATTACACCTTTTTACGAGTCTGCTGTTTCACCTGCCCAGGGGGTGGAAATTTCATCTGTTCCCGAAGCAACCACCGTAATTAAACTACATACATTATCGATTGACGTTGACAAATCAGAAGCATTAGCAGCCGCAAGAAGTCAGATCAGAGATGCGGAAATCTCAAAGATTAGATTTGTGCCGTTTTGGTTGTACAATTATTCGTTGGATGCAAAAAGGCAGTATAAATCAAAGGTGGTAGATCTAAGCGGGCGTGGTACGAGTGAAATTAACGCAATAACAGGTTCCATATCAAACAGACTGACAATGTTCAAAGATCAGTTCAATGACCGAATAACAGTTCCGGAGAGGGGATATATAGTTGAAAAGCCATCCCTGACAAGAGATGAGATTGAGACGGCAGTCATAAGCAAGATTATAGCCGAACACACAAAAGTAATGAAATTTAGTGAAGAAAATGGTCAGGCTGTAATATATGAAGACAAAATGTTTAAACCGTCTCAAAATGATATTAGCCTTGATTTTGAATTGATATACCTCCCTGTTTGGGAAATAAAAGGATCTAATGGTTTTATGGAGCTAAACGCTTTCAGTGGTGAAGAAATTGATTTTCCCCTTGACAGCGATGCCGAGTTTATCTGAATAATGTAAAATGCAAATCGACCCGCAAATAAGCATTTTAGTAGACAAAAAGAGGTTAACCGTCCGGCAGTTAGAAGCTCTGGTTGCGATATCCAAAACCCGTTCCCAAACGCAGGCTTCAAAGGAGCTGGGTATCTCAACCCCGGTTCTACACAGGTACATAAAGCGGGCTGAAAAGGAGCTTGGTTTTCCACTTATTCACACAACACATCTGAATACTGGATTGACACCAGAAGCGAGCAAAATTATTGAAGCTTACAAGCGTTACATCCTATCAACTGCACGCCATTCAAATCCGGCGGTTGCCTGCACGCCAATAACACAGAATCTCCTGCTTGAAAGTTTATCGGGCCTTGAAAAAGAGGGGAGGATTTTTGATGTTTATATAGGCGATGATAGAACCAATTTGAAGCTGTTAGATGCTGGAACTGTCGATTTGGTTATTTTTGACGATCCGTTGAATGTGTACGAGTACGAAGGGAATTTTGACCATAGGGGCATAGGTTTTGACTCGCTTATTCATGTTTACAGGTCAAAATCATATGTTAAATTTAGATACGGGGCACAAAGAATAGGTTTTGAACATCTAAAGTCTAAAAGTATTGAATACTGCATTTTGCACTCTATAAGCGATGTAAATTTACTTTTTGAAAGTAAGGAGAGTTTTTTTATAAATCAAAGTCTTGTTTCAACGCAAGAAATTGTCTTACATTCAGAGACAGATGCTTCGGCTTTTACTCATGAAATAATAGCCATGGTAGTAACCGAAAATGAGGATTTGTACACGCTTGTAGAAAAAATGAAGAAGCTGGCACCTGATTATGGCTTTATTACCTAAAAGGGTAATAGGTTGCATACTTTTCATAAGGTTTTTATGCTGTGTATTATAATCATGTTATGGTGTAGATATGGCCGACGTATATGTTAAACCAAATCCGGAATTCACAAGAGAAGTTATTGAGGCGGGCGGCGATACGCTCAACCTCTGTTTTCAATGCGGTACCTGCACGGGAAGTTGTCCTTCAGGAAGGTACACATCGTTTAGAATAAGAAAGATGATCAGAAAGGCGCAGTTAGGTCTGAAAGAGGAGGTTTTACCTTCCGAAGATCTATGGTTCTGCACGACATGTTACACATGCTATGAACGCTGTCCGAGAGGTGTTGATATACCTGGTATTGTGCTGACTTTAAGGAATATCGCGGTGCGGCAAGGGTATATGAAAGAAGCCCATAAAAAGACTGCTTCATTTATTGTGAATAACGGTCATCTGATGAGCCTGAAGGATGAACACAAAGCTTTGAGAAAAGCAAATGGTCTGGATGAAACTCCGCCAACGGTGCTTATGTATGAAGATGCCATGAACAGTGTTAAGGAGATAATCAAAAAGACTGGATTTGATAAACTAATTGGAGGTGATTGATATGTATTCATTATTTCTTGGATGTATTGCCCCCCTCAGATACCCTGGTATTGAGAGTGCCACAAGAGAGATTCTAAATACGCTTGATATAGAATATTGCGAGTTGGAAGGTGCTTCATGTTGTCCGGCGCCAGGTGTCATGAGATCTTTTGACGAGAAGACCTGGCTATCCATAGCTTCCCGAAATTTGTTGATCAGCGAGAAGAAAGGTGCTGAACTACTGACAATATGTAACGGTTGTTATGGCTCGCTATTTGAGGCTGCACATAAATTAGAATCTGATGAAGAGATGAGGGGCAAGGTAAACGAGATAATCGATGATGGTGGATACAATGGAACAACCAGAGTAAGACACATAGCAGAGGTGCTTTACAAGGAGCTTGGTGTAGATGAGATCAAATCAAAGGTTAAAGATCAATTGAAGCTCAATGTTGCAGTTCACTATGGGTGCCACTTTCTGAAACCGAGCAAGCTCAAAAAACTTGATGATCCCGAGAGGCCAACAATGCTTGATGAACTGGTCGAGGCAACCGGGGCTGTAAGCGTTTCATACAAAGACAAACAGATGTGCTGCGGTGCCGGTGGTGGAGTTCGTGCAGGGTCGCCCGATGTAGCACTTGAGATGACAAAGAGCAAGATAGACTACATGAAGGCCGCAGGTGCCACGTGTATAGTTACACCGTGCCCATTCTGTCACTTACAGTTTGACCGGGGACAAAAAGATTTAGGGCAAGGATATGATCTTCCTGTGATTCACCTGTCTCAAATCCTGGGCCTTGCTTTGGGTGTTGATAAAAGCAAACTTGGCTTTGAATCACACGTAACACCTGTTGATCCGATACTATGACCCATATAGCCAAAGTGGTAACCGTGACAAAAGTGGCAAATGTTTCCGATGAACTTATGCCCTTTGTCCAGTTCAAGGCTGATCAAATGGGTAGGAAGCTTTCAGGGAGTGAATCTGTCCTTTTATTGCAGATAGAAGGCACTCATAGCTACCACCCCTTTTTTTTACCTAACCGGCTTGAAGATATTGAAAAAGAGCTAAAGGATCTGGATGTCAAACTTAACTCTGATGCCAAAAAGACGATTATGGGCGTCTTAAGTGGCTAAAAAGTAATAAAGGTTAAATGGTCGATGGTACAAATGTTTTATCGGCCTTTTTTAAAGTTTTTTTTTGAAATTGGAAATGCGGGTGGTATATTTAAGATGCCCGGGGCATGGAATTAAACATCATATGCAGCACACAAAAGATAAGTTAATTATGGGTTGATGGGTAGATAATTTGAAAAGAGATGGGTAGACATGTGGAGCAAAATAGGAACATTCGGGCTCGTATTGATATTACTTTTTAGCGGAATAGGTACGGTTTTGGCATTAGAAAACCCCGATGATACCGATTGGAAGTATTATGAGGAAATAACGATAGAAGAGAACACCGGGGAGTCATTTAGAAATTACCAGGTTTTAGTAGAACTTGATTCGGATAACTTTAATTTTTCAAATGCAGATGATGAAGGATCGGACATAAGATTTTATAATGATGGTGGAAAAGAAATTGATTTTTGGATTGAAGATTATGAGTATAAAAATGAGATTGCAAAAATATGGGTTAAAGTTCCAATAATTCATGCAAATGACCAAACAGATATAAAACTGTACTATGGTAACAAGAAGGCGCAAAGTAAAAGTGATGGGGGCGCAACCTTTGAGTTTTTTGATGATTTTGAAGGCGATAACCTTGATAAATCGAAATGGAAAACAAATGCCGGTAATGTGATCTCTGTGGAAAACGGTATACTCTACCTGTGGGAAGATTGGACATATAATCAATATTACCTTTCAACAGATGAGCGATTTAGAGCCCCTTTGATTGTTGAGGCAAGAGTAAAACTTGCCTGCCGCTCGTGTGGTAGTGATCTGGAAGTGGGGTTTGTAGAAACGAGAGAAGATTATCACAGACATCAAGATGCTGTTTTTGTGGGTTGTGATTTTGAAGATATGTCCGGATATAAATTTATTTATCACAAGGGAAATGAGGTTGTAAGCTCAACACAGAAAATCACAACAGACGAGTGGTTTAATATAATAATCGTATATCTTGAGGATAAGGTTAAGTTCTGGGATAGTTATTCAGGGGGTACGCAAACATATATGAATAAGATGAACACTCCATTTTACCTTGCCCTTTCAGGAGATACGGATAATTATAAAAGAGAAGATTCATTTGATTGGATCTTTGTAAGAAAGTATGCCAAAAATGAACCAACCCTTAAATTTAAAGAGGATGTGGAAAAAGAGATACAAGAGATTGTAAATCAGGAGAATACAACTTCTGAGACAATACTTTTGAATAATACCACTCAAAAGACAAAAAGTCAAGAAAACATGACTCATGAGGATACATTTGACCTTATAAATTCAATCTCGACAAAAATTGATATATTAAATAGAAAAAATATGGATACAACCCTGATAGAAACTGCTTTGGAAAATGCCATAGATGCATACGAGTCTGAAAAACATAATGAATCAATTGAACTTGCCGTAAACGCCCAAAAAATGGCTGATGATGCGTATGATGCTTTATCGGAACATATAGAACCTGCAGAATTAAAAATCGATGAAGCAAAATCAATTGGCGCAGATGTCTCCGAAGCTGAAGATAAATTGGAAGTAGCTAAAGATGCGTTGATCAAGGGGAATTATGATTACGCAAAAGATTGGGCCGATAATGCTACAGAACTTGCAAAAAATGCACCCATCCGCGCTATTGAAATAGAAAATATGAAAGCACTGCCAACAAAATATGATCAACGGACAATGTCTATATCCGGTATTATCAGGGATATAAATGCAATTTATGGGGAAGGATATACATTTGCATTAGATGATGGTTCGGGTATGATTTCGGTAGCTTATACTGGAATTTTGGGCGATATAGAAGATGGTGATAAAGTGACGGTAACCGGTGTATTTCAGGCATCATCGGGGGATATTTTAGCAGATGATGTGCAATCAGGTGGGCGTATGCCTGGTTTTGAAGTAGTATTTGCAATCGCAGGATTATTGGCGGTGGCGTATGTTTTGAGGATGAGGAAATAAAAAAAATCCGGCCCTTTTGCCTCGTGAATGATGCCGAGGTTAACTCGAAGTTGTTGGAGTAGCCTCAAAAAATTGATTGATGTGATTATTATAGATACCATCTGTTTATCACATTGCTTGCTTCTTGGTCTGACCATTTGATATTAATTATGCGGCTGCACGGTCTCACTATCATAAATAACCTTTATAATTTTCGCCCGTGACGATATATGACCTATCAGAGCAAAGCTATGATAAGTCGTAGCTATGATAAGTCGTGGTTTTGATTAAACTTTTCTCAAAAGTTTAATGATGAAACTTTTTGAAGTTTCTTGAGGATTTCATAACTTTTCATACATTTTATGAAAAATTATTAAAAAATATTATAAGAGATTAAAATGGGTTTTAATCAAGTGAAGCTTTATGTGGTACATCATTGCGATAATACGACAAGAACGACTTGATGCCGTCAAACGGGAACTTGAAAAGACACAACATCTAAAGCGCATTATCTCTAAGCGGAAGGTTTTTTTACTCCCCTCGATTCCATTGGTTATAAAGTTGGGAATTTGGGTATAAGGTTTCAACGGAGAGAAATAAAACATGAATAAATATAGATGGACGACGTTATCGATTATACTGGCTGTGTTATTTGCTTCAACTGGTGTATGTTTTGCTCAAGAAGGTTCCAACGATGCTCTTGAATCAATTGTAAATGTCCAAAAATACAACCGTGCCATTCACATCATGGCTATGCTTATCGTTGGATTTGGATTTTTGATGGTCTTTGCACGGGGGTATGGACGTTCCGCATTGACGGCAACGTTCTTGCTTGTAAGCGTGGCAATACCAATCTATTTCCTGATAAGTGGTCTTGGTATATTCGGTGAGCCCGAACTTGAGATAGACCGGCTTATACTGGCAGAGTTTGCAGCGGCCAGCCTTCTTATATGTGCAGGTGCCTGCCTGGGAAGGTTGAAGATGGGGCAATATATGCTACTGGGGTTGATTTTTGTACCGTTCTACATGATAAACGAGTGGATAATCCTTGGCGGCGGCCTTGGACTTTTACCCGGGGGAGCCTTTGCTGACACTGGAGGATCAATCGTAATTCATGCATTTGGCGCATTGTTTGGACTTGGTGTGATATTAGAAATGACAACCAAAAATGAGTTTGATCGGGCAATTGAATCTGATGCGACAAGTGAAAGATTTTCAATGCTTGGTAGCATGATCCTCTGGGTCTTTTGGCCAAGCTTCTGTGCGGCGCTTGTGGCACCTGAACTGGTACCAAGAACCGCCATCAATGTTATAATGGCCCTCTGTGGTTCCACCATAGCCACCTACTTTGCTTCGGTTGCCATGAGGAAAAATATATCCATTGCCGATATAGCTAATGCGACACTGGCAGGTGGTGTTGCAATTGGGGCTACATGCGATCATGCCACTTATCCTGCTGCCTTCGTTATAGGGATACTGGCAGGAGTTTTGTCCACATTTGGTTTTGCCGTCATCCAGTCCAGGCTTGAAGGGATGATTAAGGGGATAGACACCTGTGGCGTTACCAATCTACACGGTTTTCCGGGCCTCTTGGGTGGTGTTGCAGCAATATTTGTTATTGATGGAATCAGTGTGGGAACACAGGTTACCGGTATTGGAATAACGATTGTGATTGCAGTCATTTCCGGTTACATATCCGGAAAGGTACTGTCAGCCTTTGGCAGAAGAGCTGAACCCTATGAAGATTCGGAGGAATTTATAGAAGCTGCGCCTTGAACGGTGCAATATAAAAAAGGAGAAAAAGGTGTAAAAAATGTCTGATAAAGCAAAAGAAAAAGTAATAAAAGCAGTTGAAAAAAATGATGTGAAGTTTGTAAACCTCTGGTTTACAGATATCTTAGGAAGGTTGAAGAGCTTTGCAATAACCGTTGAAGAGCTTGAAGGAGCAATTGACGAAGGGATGGGTTTTGATGGCTCATCCATTCAGGGATTTGCAAGGATTGATGAGAGCGATATGATCGCAAAACCGGATCTTGGCACATTTCAGATGCTTCCGTGGAGACCAAAGGAGCGTTCAGTTGCAAGGATGTTCTGCGATATTTTGAATCCCGATGGAAGTCCCTATGAGGGTGATCCAAGGTATGTGCTAAAAAGAAACCTGGAACATCTTAAAAAGGATAAGTACACATTTTATGTGGGCCCTGAACTCGAGTATTTCTACTTCAAAGATGCAAAGGAACCTGAGATACTCGATGAGGGTGGGTACTTTGATCTTACAACATTAGATGCCGCTACCGATCTTCGAAGAGATACCGTGTTAACGCTTGAAGAAATTGGGATAAAGGTCGAGTATAGCCACCACGAGGTTGCACCATCTCAGCATGAGATAGACCTGAGATATATGGATGCGCTACAGATGGCAGACGCAATGATGACATATAGAATCGTGGTAAAGGAGATCGCTCAAAAGTACGGTTGTTATGCCACCTTCATGCCAAAGCCAATCTATGGGGTAAATGGAAGTGGAATGCATGTACATCAATCTCTTTTCAGGGGAAATGATAATGCTTTTTTCAACCCTGATGATGAGTACCACCTCTCAGATATTGGCAAATGGTATATCGCCGGACTCCTAAAACATGCACCTGAGATAACATCGATTACCAATCAGTGGATAAACTCATATAAACGCCTTGTTCCCGGATATGAGGCACCAGTTTACATCTCATGGGCAAGAAGAAACAGGTCCACAATGGTTCGGGTACCCATGTATAAACCAGGAAAAGAAAAGGCAACAAGAATTGAATTTAGAAGTCCTGACCCTGCATGTAACCCCTATCTGGCATTTTCCGTTATGCTTACGGCAGGACTTGAAGGGATTAAAAATAAGTACGAACTGCCTGATCCGATAGAAAAAGATGTCTTCGAAATGAGTGCTTCTGAAAAAGAGGGAGCAGGAATAGAATCACTTCCCGGAAGCTTAATCGAGGCTGTGACACTAACGGAAAACAGTGAACTGGTTCATAAAGCGTTTGGTGACCATGTCTTTTCTAACTTCATAACAAGTAAGAAAGTTGAGTGGGACAACTACCGGACACAAGTATCAAAATGGGAGCTTTCAGAGTATCTACATACGCTTTAGCCCGAACAGGATCCATTTGAGGATTCTCCAAGCGGAAGAGGTATACCCTCTTCTAATTATAGGTGGTCTGCATATTATATAGCGCAATAAAGCTCTTCTTGGAAAAAAAATAATAATTAAGAGGCCATACTAATGTATTGCCTCTATCTTTTCACTAATCCTTCTTCTTTATGATCAACTTCTCAATGTTTATCTTTGCACCCTTCAATATAAGCGTTATACCACTACCATCTCCGCCGCCCGCCGGTAGCGTAAACTGTGGCATTGTCCCAAAGGATGCTGCTTGTGTGCCCGGAACTGCAGAAGCCCCTTTTACTGCCCCTTCCCCTTTTGGTTTCGCTTTTACCTTGAATTTCATCTTCTCGCCCATCTTATCATACCTCCAATTTATCTTCCTCTATTAATTTTTCAGTAATCCTACTAAATTCATGCTCAGTTATACTGAGATCTAAATATATACTTTTGGGGTCCACCTCTCCTTCTTTCTCTATGATGTATGATAAAACCCGATCCATATCACTCTCAGTTATCTCAACAGGCCATCCTTCTGTAATCTTTTTGCCATCGACCTCACGAACTAAACCAGTTACGACTTGATGATTGTTCTCCCTCAAAAACCTCTCCAGCGTATCCATATCTGTTGCATCTTTTTCAGTTGCAATCGAAACATCTTCTGGGATGGATTCCTTTACCCTCTCTTTAAGCTTCTCAGGCATCCAGACTGTCCTTTTCCAGCCACCGTCTACCTGTATGAACTTGGGTGAACGGAAGTAGTCCACTCCGATTCCCAAAAAGCCTATTGTTTGCTTTCCTCCACCGGTTTGCCCGGCCATCGTTGAAAATGGAAGACCGTTTGGAGTTAGTTCGGTGTATTCTCTGTTAACCCATCCTATTCCATCAAGCTCAGGCATGTAAAAGCCAATAACCTCAAAACAACCACAGGATGTGTGTGGATATTCAAAGAATGAATGGATTTTTATCCTGTCGTATTCTCCACCCGACGACTCAACTGCTTTTTCATTGACGCCGGAATACTCACCACCGATCTCATCTATAATATCGCCCTTTGGTACAGCGGCATTTGGACCTTCGGGGTCAACTTTTGCTGCTGCTCTTCCATCAAACCAGTTTATGGCACCACAAAGTGATACTCGGTCCGGTGTAACGATACAAACGTTCGCTGGGGCAAAACCCTGACACAGCGTGCAACTGTAGAATGTGTCAACATCCTCATCGTGGAGGTCTCTTGTTCTTGCATCCCTCCAATTGTATATCTCCATTGCCTCTTCTAATCTTTTGTTTACCTCAGCCTCGTCAGTTATATATATGGCTTCAACCTTTTCAATGAAAGGAAGCTCTGCCTTGAAAAGTTTCATCGTTGCTTTTGCAATAGGTTCTAAGGAGGTCAATCCCTTTTTCACCGCATCTTTGCTTATTCTGACCCAGATATCGTATCTCTGGTTCAGATGCATGTAACCCTGGAGAAAATTCTGAAAGTCGTGATTTCTTCGCTCTACGATTCCTTCAAGGTCTTTTTCAATCTGAGCCCCCGCCATCCTGTATATCATTGCATAAGGCATCTGGGAGCCTTCTTCCATATCTTTAAGA
>DAOWMC010000051.1 GCA_030643285.1 Methanobacteriota archaeon
AAATTCTACAACGGTGGAAACGCAATTCTGAGTTTTTTTCTGAACGGGAAAGAGTTGAACTATAGAATGAGAGACATACCTTGAACTTTTGTTATCCAATCTGGAGGCAATATTATGGACCAAAGCCCATGTTGCACCTTCATCCTTTGTATCTGTGTCATCGACACCTATAATCACCCTCTTGGATCTGGGGAGTGCTATTGTGCCACGACTTAGCCTGCTACCCCCCGATTCGGTCATCTGAGAATTTAACACGTCCTTGGCAAGGCTGCGACATGCGGTTGCACCAACTCCTCCACCCCCCATACCTGCATAAGTCACCTCCACCCTATTTTCCTTAACGATAACAGATTCGATCCCTGCTGCTGAAATTGATGGAACTAAATTTAGACTGGATTTTCCGGTTTTAAGTAAATATCTTGTAGAGTTCCCTATGATTTTACTGTCAAGTATAAGCGAACTCGATGAGAGGAAGTGATGCCTGGCCCATGCCGCCCCACCATAGCAGTTAGTCTGCTCAATAAGTTCAACGAGCGTACCATTTTCATTGCATATTGTTATTATATTATCGTAGGGGACCACCCAAGGTTTTTCAGTCATTTTTTAGCTCATACTATTTTCTTCTGTGAGTCTATTAATTTTTCATTATTGTCTTCTCTGGTGGAGCCTCCACTTTTTTTATGCATGGGAAAGAATAATCCAAGATTGATTAAATGTTACGGCGATGAGACTAATAAACGAGAAATGGATGATAAAATGGAGTCTTTGGAATGGCAGAAGGTCTATCAGGTTAGATCAAAAACGGTGGAGCGGGTATTTGGTCATATCAAACAGAATCTTGGGTTACGGGAGTTTTTAATGAGAGAGGTTAGTGGTGTGAGATAGGAGATAAAAATGTGATTATACTTTTCACTACTTTGAAAAAGGATGAAATGTTATTTATTATGATGCTCCCAGTTCTACAGCCATTTCCTGGTTTTTCAAAGTCATCGTTGAATCTATCTCCTGTGTTTCTTCAATGGTGTTGCATTCGAAGATACTTATAGACCCAATCGTGAAAGTCCCTGAAGTTTCAAAAAATTGTATAAAATCCGCTTCGATATCGGCCCCCTGCTGCTGCAAACTTTGATTCAGTTTCATCTCAGATAGAAGTGCTTTATTTAAAAGTTCCGCATCTTTTTTTTCATCGAGATTCCTTATAAGATAGATTGTGGCGGCAATTCCACTGGCCCCTGATAAACCCGCACCAACAATAATTTCCGGCATCATACACTGGCATTATTCCAACCGACCCATGATAACAGTATCCATTTATGATTAACATCGGTTAGGTTTTTTTACAGATCCACATTCCCTAAACCCTATAAATATCGGTTTTATAAAGAAACATGAAGATAGTAGCTAATAAATATAATAAAAAGAGTAGTGATAAGGCTAATAGGGAATGTAAGACGTTATGCAGATCGGTTGGCCAACCGGTGAGGCCGAAACCTTGAAGGTGGAAAGAAAAGAGGTATGTAGGCGAATAAATCATAAATGATTTTTAGATACTAATAAATGAATTACACGACCCAAATCATCCGATTTAATAAAATACCAAATAATGGTGGTGCGCCTTCAAAAATACGGTTTTTTTACATCATATAATTCTAGGGGACCAAAATAAATGAATTGTACAGGTTCCATATGCCGTTTGATATAAACTCAACAGCAATAGCGGCTAAAAACAGCCCCATCATCCTTCTGAAGACCATACTCCCCGTAATACCGAGAATTCTGTTAAGGGGTTCTGAAAACCTTAAAAGTACCCATGTTACCACAAATGTGATTATCACAGCCAAAAGCACGGTCATCTTAAGGTAGGCAGATTCAGCCATCCCCATTAGCAAGATAACCGATGTTATAGCTGCAGGTCCGGTCAGGAGCGGAATGGCAAGGGGTACAATGTACATATACTCACGCTCCTCCTCAAACTCTTCCTCTGTGTACGCTTCCCTTGATCTTTTAGCGTACATCATGTCAACTGCTATCATAAATAGCAAAATCCCACCGGCCACACTGAGTGAATTTGTAGTTATGCGAAAAAATGATAGTATATAGCCCCCTGCAATTGCAAAGAACAATAATAGACCGCATCCGAAGATGGTTGTATTTTTGGCCATATCCCTTTTCTTTTTGTCGTCCATCCCCTCGGTTATAGAGGAAAATATCATGGCACCGGCAATTGGATCAACTATAACAAATAGAGTTGTGAAGGTCATTATAAAAAAAGGGTATAATTGATCCATCCGGTAAATATACAGGATTCGATTATAAAAATTTTGCTGCTGGAATCTTTATAGTGGAGATTTCAATAAGGTTGAAAGAAAGTGGTGTAAAGCCATCCTAACAAGGCATTAGAATCGGTACTTTTATTTATCCAACTAACCAAAAGAAGCGGGGAATCGAGAATGAAACAAGAAATAGAGGAGATTATTAATGCAGTAAAGGCACACCATGATCTTTTTAAGTACTCCTTACCGATGATTGCAAGCGAAAATATTACAAGTGGAACTGTCAGGACGCTTTTGTCCTCGGACCTCTCACACAGATATGCAGAAGGTACTGTGGGGCACAGGTATTACCAGGGTTGTGACCACATTGATGTGATCGAGGGTAAAGCAATCTCATACGCCAAAAAGTTATTTGATGCCGAACATGTGAACGTGCAACCAATCTCTGGTGTAAACGCAAATATTGCAGCGTTTTTTGCATTAACAGAACCATACGAGTTGATAATAGCATTATCAGTTCCCCATGGTGGTCACATAAGCCATGCCAGATATTCTGCCGCCGGTATAAGAAAATTACATGTCGAAAATCATCCGTTTAACTCAAAAGAAATGAGTATCGACGCAGACAAAATGGTTCGGATGATAAGAAAAATTGAGCCGAAGCTTATTGTTTTTGGGGCAAGCCTCTTTTTATTTCCACATCCGGTTTCTGAAGCAAGAGAAGCTGCAGACGAAGTTGGTGCCAAGATTGTGTATGATGCTGCACATGTTTTGGGATTAATCGCTGGAAAACAATTTCAGGACCCACTTAAAGAAGGTGCAGATGTGATGACAGGATCCACCCACAAAACTTTTCCAGGTCCACAGGGTGCAATTATACTATGCAAATCCGATATAGCTCATAAAATTGATCATGCTGTTTTTCCAGGAACCGTAAGCAATCACCACCTTCATCATGTTGCAGGTCTGGCTGTTAGCCTTGTCGAAATGATTGAATTTGGAAAAGATTACGCAAAGCAAACCGTATCAAATGCCAAGGAATTAGCGTCTATGCTCTATGAACTTGGCCTGAACGTAATCTGTGAGGAAAAGGGATTTACAGAGTCACATCAGGTTGTTCTGGATGTTTCAGAGCATGGTAGCGGCTCCAATGTTGCCAAAGAGCTGGAACAGGCAAATATTATTGCGAACAAGAATCTACTTCCATGGGATGATGTCGACTACTCGGACTACCCATCCGGTATAAGATTAGGGACACAGGAGCTAACAAGAATAGGAATGCGAAAGTCAGAGATGGTTGAAATTGCTGATTTGATTAAACGGGTAATTGTAGATAAGGATATGGATAGAGTCAAAACTGAGGTCATTAGCTTCAGAAAAGAATATCAGGATGCTCACTACTGTTTTGATGGTACAAAAGCTTACGAATTCAATTACAGATAATGATACTCTGTGTCTTCAAAGATTATTAGTTCTGAACTCGTCTTCAGTTAATGCAAGTACCCACTGGTCCATCGATAAACATTCTATTGGTTTGCATTCTTCGTTACAACCAATACAGGGGGCTAATCGGCCACCTGCCATCAATGAATCATAATCGAGTGGGTTGCCAATATATGATACCCTGTATGTCCTTGTTCCCTTTATCTTTTCCCATTCTCTCTTTATCAAACCCCTCTTTTCCAGGGCAACCACGATCCTTGAGCACTTTCTGCTATCGATTCCGACAGCTTTCCATATTTCACTTTGAAGTACACCATTTTTACTGGATTTGATCATGTCTAAAACTGCTTTTTCAAGCACGATGCTCATCTCTCTACGGGTGTTATCAGGATTATATTGTTCCCGCGTAAAATAATAGACCCCAGTAATCTTGATCTTTCCCCTTCTAAAACTTCCATGGTGTTTGAAAGGTGGAGGTTCAGATATTCATCTGCACCGACAAGGGTACCCTCAAGTATATTTCTTTCACCTTTCATTTCTACTTGAACTTTAGTTCCTATTAAACTCAAAACTTTTTTGTTTGGATACATGTTCCCTCAAAAAATGAAGGGGATTTAAGCACCCTTCAATTCATTTATCTTATCCTTAAGTGCAGGTACGACCTTGAATAGGTCGGCAACAATTCCATACTGTGCAGCGGCAAATATCGGAGCCTTTGGATCCTTGTTTATTGCCACAATAAGGTCCGATCCATTCATTCCTGCCAGATGCTGGAACGCACCACTTATACCAACTGCCAGATACAACTTTGGTTTTACGGTCTTTCCCGATGTTCCAACCTGACGATCCTTTGGGAGCCACTTTTTGTCGACAACAGGGCGTGAGCACGATACTACTCCACCAATAGCTTCTGCGAGTTCTTCAATCATCGGTATGTTATCAGGATCTCCGATACCCCTACCAACCCCCACAAGTATGTCTGCCTGAGTTATGTCTACCTCGCCGGCAGCAGCCTCTTCATACCCTGAAAAGATCTTGTAGTCTATATCTTCGGTAAGCGGTGAATCTACTGTTTCGATTGCACCACCAAGCTTCATATCTTCTGCTATCTGGCAAGCTGAAGCTCGCATCGTGACCATACACTTTTTGGCTCCCGAAAACGAGACCTTTACATTAACCTTACCACTGTAAACCTGCCTGATTGCAAATACCGAATCGCCGTCAATTTCCAGATCCATACAATCGGTTGCAAGTGGGAGATCCAGTTCAACAGCAAGAGCCGGTGCCAGATCCATTCCAAAGGCAGTATGTCCTATCATTACCATCGCAGGGTTTCTTTCTTTTATAAGGGCTGAAAGGACCTTCTGATATGCCTCTGCATTAAAGTTTTCAAGTTTTGGATCCTCTATCAAAAGAACCTTGTTTGCATAGTTTGCCAGCGTATCGGCAAAGTCCTTAACACCCTGTCCGAGCAAAACTGCGGTTATCTCACCGCTTGTCTTATCGGCTATCTCTTTTGCCTTACTCAACATCTCAAGCGAGATCTCTCTAAGCTCGCCCCTTCTATGTTCGGCTAAAACAAGTATTTCCATTATAATCACCCCATCAATCCTTTCTCTTTCAATATCTGTGCCAGCTTTGCTGCAGCTTCATCAGGTGAGCCCTCAATCATCTCTGCCACCTCACCAACTTCTGGGATATACATACACTCTATCTTTGTTTTTGATCCTGCCTCACCCACGTCATCTGCACTCAGACCTATGTCGGCAAGCCCTTTAACAGGTATCTCCTTTTTCGCAACTTTTCTTATGCCCATTATGGAAACGTATCTTGGCTCATTTATTCCGGTCTGTATTCCTAAAACTGCGGGTAAATTGATATCCACTACCTCTTCAAGTCCGCCTTCAAGTTCCCTGTGAACCTTGACTTTCCCATCTTCCAGATCAACTTTGGTTATAAGCGTCGCATGGGGAAGTCCCAGCATCTCTGCAAGCATGGGCCCGACCACACCATAACCATCGTCTCCGGCCTGAGCACCCAAAAAGACCGCATCAAAACTCAGATCCTTTATCGCACTGTGTAAAATCCTGGCTATTGCGTAGCCATCCGATCCCTCAAAGGCATCATCAGTTAACCTGATTGCGGCATCTGCCCCTTTTGCCATGCATCTTCTAAGAACTTCATTTGATTCTTCAGGACCCATCGTTATCGCGGTAACTGTGCCCCCTACCTTCTCTTTTATAAGAATAGCTTCTTCAATTGCATAGTTATCCCATTCATTTATATCAAAGGTGAGGTCTTCCAAATCTATGTTCTTGCCACTGCCATCAATTTTTACGTCAGCTTCTGACGTATCAGGAACCCTTTTAACACAAACAATTATATCCATAATATATGCCCCTGCATGAGACGTAAATAACGCTTCATACCTTTATTCAGTTATTAAAGGTTTGTAAGGTAAATATTTTGCTATTTAATTACCCCCAAAATTAGAGGTGGAACCTGAATATTTCGCTTAAAGCAAGAGACCAATTGCCTATAGCCCGGCACGGATTCGAACCGCAGTCGTAAGGTCCAGGGCCTCACATGATTGACCACTACACTACCGGGCTACAAATCATTTTTCTACCGTTCTATTGAGTTATAGGTTATAAATAATTTGGTTTTAAAACTTTAATAAACATCCTTTGAATCAAATATCTTTTCTCCTACGATCTGTCCACCCCACTTTCTGTAAAAACAGGACCTGTAACCTGTATGACAGGCTCCACCGGTCTGTTCTACCTTAAGCAAAATCGTATCTTCATCACAATCTATCAAAATCTCTCTGATAACCTGAACGTTACCTGAAGTTTCACCTTTTTTCCAGAGCTTATTTCTGCTTCTGCTAAAGTAATGTGCAACCCCCGTGTCAACTGTTTTTTTAAATGATTCTTCGTTCATATAGGCAAGCATCAAAACTTCATTTGTTTCATGATCCTGAACAATGGCCGGTATCAGCCCGTCTTTAAATTTAAGTTCCATCATCTCACCTCTTTTTTAATTCCCTCATCGTCTCTTTCTGTAAAGCAACAATCAGGTTTCCCAACTGGCCAAAGACAAGTATCTGGACCCCGGTCATGATTAAAAGGGCCGTGAATATTGTAAGCGGAACCCTTGTAACGTTATGAAGCCAATCAAACACAACGTAAACACCACAGAACAAACCGGCACCTATAAAGACTGCACCTATTAATCCAAAGTAAAACATTGGGTTATACGTCTTCACAAGCCCGTACAAGGTGTACCCAATTCTTAAACCATCACGGATAGGATTAAGCTTTGTTACGCTTTTTATCCTTGTTTCGTAGGTTATAGGCACTTCAACGATTTTGAACTCCTTTTTAACCATCTCAATAGTCATTTCAGCTTCTATCTCAAATCCTGATGTATTTAAATAAAGTGATTTTACGCTACTTTTTGTAAGTGCCCTGTAGCCTGAAAGTATGTCTTTTAGATGAACACCGTACGCAAAACCAAACAACCAGTTTAATATCTTGTTACCCAAAAGATTCAATCTTGTGAAAGCCCCTTTACTGTATCCCGAAAAACGA
>DAOWMC010000187.1 GCA_030643285.1 Methanobacteriota archaeon
AGGTTCCAAAGAAGGCTTTGGATCTGGAGGGGAGGCTTAGGTTGAGTATATTCCCTAAAGTGATTTGGAGTTAAGGTTTTCAACTGATTTTCATCTGATCTTCGATTACTGTCCGGCCAGTAGTTACTCCAAAATACCCAATTAACAAATCACTGGATAGACTCATCACCTATGGGATAATCATCATTTGTGTCCTTATACTCGCCATTTTTTCCTCTAAACCCCATATTTCGGTTTTTTACCCATTTTTTCAAGAAGGCTGTTTACTTCTTTTTTAAGTTCGACCATCCAAAGTTCCCTTCCCATTGCCAATTTGTTGAAGCTCTCAAGCTCTTTGATTCTTTCAATTTCTGATTCATCAGGCCGTTTTTGCCAGGTGTTGTCTTGCATGGTTAAAAGCACGCCCTCAACGAACCCGTCTGAATTACGAACAACCGTATTTATTACTTGAAGAAAGGTGGGGCCATCGGAGCCTGTTACTTTAATGTCTTTTCGTTCCATCCTCCCGGTCTCAATTACCTTAATATCGCTTTTCCGGTGAGCTTCAGCTTCGTTTCTTGGGAATAGGTCATAGTCTGTTTTACCAACTATTTTCTCTTTGGGTTTGCCAAGAAAACCACTGAATGCCGGATTAACTTCCCGGTATATCGATGCTCGGTCCTTCATTGCAAAAAGGATGGGGGTGGTGGTAAAAATTGTGTCTATCAGATTCTTTTTAGCTCCCTGCACTTTTTCTGACTGCTTGCGTTTTGTTATATCAATTAAAGAGCCAACAATCTCCAATGTTTGACCCTCATCGTCATAAGAAACTTTTCTCTCATCATAAAGCCAGATGTAAGTTCCATCTTTGTGCAGGAAACGGTATTCATTGGCAACATGCCCCTCTTTTTCCAAAACCAAAAATTCCGATATAAAATGAGGTAAATCATCAGGATGGACAAGGCTTTGAAAGAATTTAAGATCATAAAGTTCATACGGTCTATAGCCGAGCACACCCCTGGTGTTTTCGCTCATAAATGTGATCTTAGAACCATCGGACTTTGGACTATAACTAAAAAGTACAAACGGGCTCAGGGTCAAAAGATGATTTAGTCGTGGCTCTAATAGTTCTTCCATTTTTTATCTTTCACCTCTTTTTTTAAATTTGATCCGTTCGGGGAGGTACCTTTCACCTGCTTTTGTTCTGCGATAATTCGGGAAATGCCTAAGATGGCAACTACAGTTCCCTGAGCATCTAAAAGTGGTGAAAAATTAGTGGAAAAAGTGATGTAGGAGCCGTTTATGTGTTTTAACCTATTTTCAACACCTAAAACTCGTCCACCCGAAAAAAGAGGAAGCATTCTTTTCTTTAACGGTTCCAAATCAGCGGGATGAACCAGATCCAAACGATTCAGCTTCACACCCTCCTCTGAAAGATAGCCTAGGGTCTCCATAAAGGCATTATTGACAAATAAAAGATTACCTTTCAGATCCTCTTTGGAAATAATATCAGGTGAATTTTCAATCAAACTTCGATATTTTTCCCCATTTTTCCTCATCGCCTCCTCTGCCAGCTTGTGATCGGTAACATCTCGCTGAAATGTTACGTAAAAGAAGATTTCACCATTATTATCGCAGACTGCCGAAGTTAAGGAATCAACGGTCCTAACTTTTCCATCCCTTAAGATAATCTCAATCTCCAAACGATTAACACCGTTTTTTTGTAGAATAGAAAAACGTTCGGTGAAAATCTTTTTCGAGGCAGGGGTAAAAAAATCTGAGATATGCCTGCCAACAAGCTCGTCTTTAGCGTAGCCCATTTTATTCATCGCAGCGGGATTTGTCTCGAGGATTACACCATCTGCATCAAGAATATGAATAAATTCAGGGGCGTACTCGAACAACAGACGAAACTTATTTTCACTTTGTTGTATTGTCTTTTCATCCCAATCTAACTCCAGTTCAATCAGTTCTTCCATTTTTTTTCACCTTACACATCATATTTAATTTCCACTCTAAGTCTTTCTAAAAGACCGTTCACCTCTTTTTTAAGTTCAATCATCCGTAGTTCAGTAAATGTTTATTTTCTGCCATTTAATCTACTTCCTCTGCACCTTTTTCCAAGGGGGATTTTCCTTATGTGAAGTGTGATCAGTATTCTTTTGCGCCAAAATCACCAGAAAAGGGTGTGAAAGCCAGAAAACCGGAATTGATAAACTCATCGCCACCTTTCATGAAGCCATCCTATAATTCACCAAAAAGTCCTCTGCCCATCTGTGCTTGGTTTGTTCTTCATCCAGTTCAACAATCAGTTTAGTCTTTTGTTCATAGTTGCCATACATATAGCTCACACCTCTTTTTGTATCGTTATCTTGATTAAAATCAGTTCCATTATGAACATATATATAACTCTTATGTACATAAAAAGGAACATTTACATTTATTTTACCAAAAATGGGCATCAAGAAACTTCAAAAAGCTCACCAAAGCTCAGCTACTTAACTCTACAACGACACCCAACCCTTCCTAACCCTCCTACTTCCGAAGGTAATACAATGCAAGAAATCAAATACCCAATCAAAACAATAAGGAGCGAGATACAATATATCAAAAAATATTCAATCGTGATTTTTGCAATTTGTTATCGGAATGACTATAAAAGCAATGCAAAAATCCAAACCGTTAATTTAAATTGCTTTCTGAAAATATGTGAAGGTATGGAAGAAGAAGTCGGAGACAGGTTCCAAAAGGAGACCAAGTATCACCCAGACCGCATGCAAAGGGGATCGCTTGATTTTTATAATAAACCTGATACTTACAAAGAATATCCAAAAAGTAAAAAGATAGAACTTTCCACTATTGAATCTATAGGGGCAACCTCGCTTCACGAGGCATTGAAAAGGAGAAAAAGCATCCGAAAGTTTTCAAAAGAACCCATAACAAAAGAAGATCTTTCATATATACTATGGGCTTCAACCGGCATTCAGAGAGTAGAAAAGGGGCATGAATTTCGCACAGCACCATCGGCAGGAGCACTTTATCCAATAGAGACATATCTTATCGCAAACAGTGTAAAAGATTTGGGAAAAGGCCTGTATCATTATTCTATAAAAGAGCATCTTTTGGAGGAACTTGAATTGGGGGATCTTGGAGGTGATATAGCACTTGCGGCATTAGGTCAGAAGATGTGTCACGAGTCCGCTGCGGTCTTTATATGGACGGCCATATTTTGTCGATCTAAATGGAAGTATAAGCAGCGTGCTTATAGGTATATCTACCTCGATGCCGGACACATTGCAGAAAATCTTGCATTAGCCTCAAGTAGCCTTGGGCTTGGATCCTGTCAGATCGG
>DAOWMC010000012.1 GCA_030643285.1 Methanobacteriota archaeon
GTTATTTCTCATCCATTCCCAAAAATTAGGCTCGATATAAGTTTCCAAAAATTCTAAAAGCCTTTCCTCTTTTATTTCTCCTCTTGGATCACTTAAAACTAAACGATTTGCTGCAATAGTAGAATTTTCCCCGATTTTTAATGATGCAGGTATAATCATAGCCCGACTAAACCTTCCTATCTTAATATTGCTTCTTTTGGCCTTTATTCCCATGTAGTCCTCCTTTGTAGAAAATATATACTTAAATACCAGTTAAACCTATAATTAAAAATTGAAAGTCCAAAAAAAGGGCAAAAATCGGAATTTCATAAGTTTTAAATAGGTGGAAAATTTGAGGACAGGTAGAACCCCCCAGATAATCAATAATCAGAAAAGTAGAGTAGCCATCATTAAAGCCTGTGATCAACAGTTAAAAAATTCAAAAAATGGAAAAAATAAGTTAGATATCGCAGAAATAAAAAGAAAAGCAAAAGAATTGGGTGCCATCAGTTTATCAGATTCTAAATCCATAAAAAAGGTGATAGATGGTAATACAGATTTTTTTTATCCGGAATTAGTTAAAACTTCTGGTCGCTTTTATCGAAACGCTTTAGAATTCCACCCTGTCGCTGAATATAAATGTGCCATACCTTTTGCTGTTTCTACCTCTCACGAAACACTAAACACAACAATCAGTGTGCCAAATCCACCGCCACCTCAGGCCGTTATCTGTTTAAAGGCAGAAGCCGAGGGTGGCGTTATGATACAGGTCGGATATAACAACCGTGATACTAACTTAGGTCAAGGGAGCCCCCATCGTTTTTGTTCAGGGACGGTTCTGCCCGTATGTGGCAAATTCGGAGAGGATATAAATTTAAAAATTGATGGTTTTGGGAAAATCCACAATATTAAAGTAACGATGTATTCAGGGGATTATGTAAGATCAACTCAGGGCTAAATAATAACCGCTTAGTCAAACTTCTTCCTAAATTATCTGATGCGTTCATCTAATTAGAAGTCCACGAACTTCTTCCTTTCTTTCATCCTCTATCATATTTTCTATAAACCAGTTCACAGCCTTACCAATTTTATCAACATCCGATAACTTCTCCCTCATACCTTCTACCTCTTCTATCAGAAAACTTATCATTTTGTCCTTTTCTTCCAAACTTGATTTATACCCAGACATAGCCATTTGGGTATCCCTCAGCGTTTCCTGTATCTCTTCAAGGTCACCGCTACCGAAAATCGTTACATATTTTTCACCCTTCAAGTAGTAATTTTTCAACTGTTTCTTTTGGTATTTCCTGTAAACCCAAGTAAGGTACTGTTCGTGACCCATAAGAGCCTCGGTGATTTCTGTTTTACACCCTAAAGCCAACTGTGACCTAAAAAATTTCCTTAATCCGTGGATACGATAGGTGAGTCGATTTGTAGATTCATCTTTTTCATAAAGCCCACTCTTCTTTAGTGCATTAGCCCACATTTCTCGTGCAGTCATACCAGAAAACGGAAACAATCGGTCATCATTTAATTGTTTTTGCTTTGCATTAGCTTTTTCTACCAGACCACGGTTGCGATGTTGAGAACTTTTAAGATAGTCATCACGAACCAGAAGCCACTCGTTAATAAACTGTTTAGCCTCCCGTGAAATACAAACATATCTCCTTTCATCTGTTTTTGTGTATTCCCCCCGAATATTAATAACAGGCAAATCATCGGTTAATGAAATATCGCTAAGCTTAATCTGTAATGCCTCACCGATACGCATACCACTACTTGCAAGCATTAGAATTAATGCAGTGCCTTTCTCGTCAGTATGCGATAAAACCTTCTGTAGGTTCTCTTTGGTTACGTCCTGTTCATCAGTCCACCCCAATTTGGCTTTTGGTGTTTTGTGTTTTAATGTCCGTACCTCTGATTGCGATAGTTCAATATCATTAAAACGAAGTAACTCCTTAACGGCATTCAACTTAAGTTTAATCGTGCTCGGTGGTGAGCCATCCATACTGACCAAAAAACTAATCAGGTCGGTTATGTGTTTTCTATCTTCTGAAAAATACTGCTGGTTAAGCTCTTCATACTTCTTTTTATCTTCTTTTGTTGCCATAGTATTCTGTCGCACCTTGCAACCATGATAGTGGTCAAAAAACGAATATATTCCACTTCTATATGCTCGGACTGTGCTTATTTTACTATACATTCCTAAAAAATCTTCAATTGACTTCACGGTTTATAATTTGTCAACACCTATTATAAAGTTAACTAATATAATAGTGGACTATTACTTAATTGGGATTAACATTGACAAAGCTTTTCAAAAAACCTTTGATGCAAAACCGGTTTTGCCTCAAGTCTTTTTCTAAAAGACTTGCATATGAAAAATATGAAAAAACTGAGAAGATAATTGGGGCAGCCTACAACGTACATAACACACCTGGTTCGGGTTTTTTGGAAAGGGTATACAAAAATTCACTCGCCCTTGAGCGTAGAAGTAAAAAAGCCTATGGCAGCCTATTATCATGAGGAAGTCGTTTGTAATTATGTCCTTCTCGAAATTAAAGTCGTAAAAGAATTATCGCAAAGCAACCGGTATCGATGTAGGTATTCTGGTCAACTTTGGTAGGTCTGTAAGTATAAAACGTCGTATAATGGATAAAAAATAAATCTGTGAAATCTGTGTTAATCAGTGTCCTAAAAAGATTGCCGAATTGTCCGATGACTATCTATACTGCAACTACCCTCGGCGGAATTTAACATCAAAAACGTTTTTTACTAAAACTTTTCCTAAAAGTTTTTTTTTGAACACATCCCAATCAACAGTTTTTCTCCGGATTCCGTACCCTTTACAATAAGTGAATCTCCCGCATCAATAACGGTCTTTGAATCCGGATGATAGATCCATCGATCCTTTCTTCTTATTGCAAGGACAAACATACCGGTTTCAGTTTCAAGTTTTAGACTTCCCAAGGTTTTTTTAGCTACATCGGAAGATTTTTTAACATCAACTAAACTGATAACCTCGTCTGATTCCCTTACTGCAAGTACAAAAACCGGATGAAGCTCAATATTTCTCAAAACGATATCAGCAATTTCATACGCTGCATCAGATATGATCTCAGATGAGATACCAAGCGAAAGTAAGCCCCGTAAACAATTTGTATCTTTAACAAGTTTTGCAGATTCGAGTATCAAGGATTCCAGTTGATTTTTCATATTATCCATCTGATTTTCCAAAAGCTGGACTTCGTATGCAATATCCTCGCTATGGAAAAGTACTGCCGAGTATGCAAGTCCAACAGCCAGTTCAGATGTATTTTTCATCTGGATGATAAGGTCTGCTGCATTTTCTAAGGACTCTATCTTGTCTTCTGAATCATAGGTCTTCTTTGAATACTTCTCTGTAGTTGCAAGCTCATAAAAGATGGGTACGCCTTCATCTGGCCCCTTTGCAAATACAATATCCTCTCTGATCAGCCTTGTGTCCCGGTTTGGGTTGTATATCCATTCTGAACCTCTTCGTATCGCAATCACTTTCATTCCAGTATCTGTTTTTGTTCTAAGATCACCCAAAGTTTTAGATGCAAATTTAGATCCTGAACTAAGCCTAACTCTGGCAACTGTTTCTTCTGCTTCCTGTAAAATTGATTTTAATTCATTGGGAAGTTTAAGTTCTGCTAAAACAATCTTTGAAATATCCCCTGCGGCATTTGACATTTTTTCAGCCGCTGAAGCAATTTGCAAAATTCCAGAGAGCTTTTCTGCTTCTTCAACTCCTCTTGCACCGAGTATTGCGGCTATCCTTGTATGGTATAAAAGAACATCCATACGTTCTTCTAACTTTAAAACCTCTTCGGCAATGTACTCATTTTCAAATAGAACAGCCGAATAACTCAGATCGACCATTAGTTCTGATACGTCCTTCATCTCCTTAAGCAAGTCCTTTACACTTTCAGGATGGTACTTTATCTCTTTTTGATCTTTTCGACTCATATCAACCCAACCAGATGCACCACTAAAAATATGCAGGATATTCCAACCAGATCTCCAACTGTTGTGATTATTGGAATTACAGTATTGTCAGGATCCATTCCAAATCTATGCGATAGCAATGCTATTACAATTGTCATACCAAATATTATAAACACCTGTATAAACCCCGAAATAGTACTGATCCCGACCAATTTAAATAACCCGATATTGATGTCAGTGTTCAACGATAGGCTCACCAACCACACAGTTGTTCCAATTAATATACATGTCGTAATTGCTATTAAAAATGATGCAATTAAACTGTTTTCTATGACTTCTCCCCTCTCGAACTTAGAATCGATTAAACCAAGATGGAGAGCCGATGATAGCCTTGCACCAAGAATGCTTCCGCAATCCCCACCCACTTTAATGAGTGGCGGAATTAGAATTAGTAAAACAGGTAGATTTGAGGTTAATATATCCTCATTTGCATGCATGATCTGCCCTGAAAATATACTTATCAGCGCCGTTAGCATAAGGATGGGCATGCTATTTTTAACGATCTTTTTTACAGTATAGAAAGCCATATCACCAACTTTGCCCCTGCCAGTATGCTGAGCATCGTAACTATATCTCCAATCGTGCCAAGTGCAGGCGTAACCACGTTATCGGGATCTATCCCGAACCTGAACATTGCAGTTGCCAAAATAGCGGCTACACCTGCTAATATTATCCCTGATGCCAGCCCTGCTATTACAGCAATCAAAACAAGAACCATAGGACCTTCCTGGCTTTGTAGCCCAAGAAAAACAGATAAGTAATGGCCTGCCAATCCCAAAACAACAGCCATTATAAAACTGAGCGTTAGAGAGGCAGCTATGTTATTTATAAGCTCTGGATTCCGCTCGATTTTTGTGATTAGACCCATATGTATTGCAGAGCCCAATCGAGAGCCTAAGGCGCAGGATATATTACCCCGCATACCCATTACCGCAGGCACTATAACAAGTAAACCAACAATCGATTCGATTTCATCTATCATCCCAAATAATATTAAACCGGAAAGTATACCCCCAAAAGCACATATAATCTCAAACGGAAGCGCCTCTTTAATAATAGAGCGTACACTGGCATATTCTTCTATGTACTCCCCCACGTATTCGGGGGTTACGTCCACTGGCTCTTCTGACATATCACAACCTATGTAATCACTGACATCTATATAATGCATATTGAAAAAGAAAACATATAAATCATTCCACACCGTTTATACCTTTTAAATGTTAGGAATAAAGGACTTTGATCTATCTGAGTATAAACCAACACCAGTCATATATGAATTAAGACAATCAATTTTACAAAAATTAAAAGAAAACGAAGAGATACTTCCCGACATAGATGGAAGAGAAGAGACAAAAAGAGATGTCATACGTGCGATTCTTTCAGGTGCAAACCCATATCTGGTATCTGAAGAGGGTACCGGAAAAACAAGGCTTGCAAAATCCCTGACAAAGCTTCTGTCACCTGTACCGGTTATAAAAGGTTGCCCGTATCACGATGATCCGAAATGGGGAAAAGACCTGTTGTGCCCGAGATGTGCTGAATCGGAAAATCCTGCAGAGGAGTTTGGAATTGATTTTATAAGCGGAAAAGACCGTTTTTCCCGCATTCAAGGAAATGAGTACACCAATTATGCAAAGATCCTGGGAGTGAAAGATATTCAGGTGATCAGGGAAGGAAGAAGTCCAACTGATCCAAGGGCTTTTACAGGGACCGGGGTTTTTCATGGGAACCGTGGAATACTCTTTGTTGCCGACCTCCCTTTAATCCCTACAAACGTCCAGGTTCTTTTTCACCCGATTTTAGAGGAAAGGAAGGTTATATTAGAGGAATACAACATAGAACGCCCAATTGATTTTCTACTGATAGCAACCGGAAATCCGGAAGGATTTTCACATGTTAACAAGATCCCAAGGCCACTTTTAGACCGTTTGGAATTAATTCATATGAACCTCCCGGAAAAGGATATTGGAATGAAGGTTATGCTTAAAGAGAAGTCGGAATTTAGGCTAAACGGACAAAAAACGAGTGAAAGTCCTAAAAAAGATATATTCCGGCCAGATTATTCCTTGCTTGAAAGAAATGTTGCAGCACCTTGGTGGATTGTTGACGTGGTTGTAAAAAGTGTCAGGGAGACAAGGGAAAGTGTCAACCTTGATAAAGGTGCAAGTATCAGAGGCATATATAAAGCGATAGATCACACCTATGCCACCGCGGAGATGGAGGGTAGACATGTAGCTAACCTTAAGGATGCCTGTGATGGATTAAAACTTGCACTCCGTGGCAGGATTAAAATACGTGCCGATTTGATTGGTTTTGGTGAAAGCCCAAAAGAATCATTTGAGCGATCTGATAAAATCGTAGAAGGCGTGGTAGGATACATTACTGCAAAAATTGGCGAGCAGATTGAGATTGGTGAGGAAGTTTCAAAGGAGATAAACACTTTTCTTCCAATGGGTGAAATAGGTATTCTAAACAATTACCCAAATCTAAAAAACATGGTTTTACAGATGTGTGAACTTGATTCAAAAAGAGATCAAAAAGAGGTTATAAATAGGGCTGAAAAAATGCTGTTTTACAATCCGGACGAAGTGGATGCGGTTGCCTTTTCCGAGTATTATTACTCTGCCATAGAGATGATTATAAATTTTGGAGTCCACAAAGGATTGGTTGAAGAGGATGTGGCAAAAAAGGTTGTTTTTATTCCGGAACGTTTTACATAAAATTACTATCATTTAATGCTATTATAGCTTAGTTAGTGCATTATTAAGCAAAAATAATGGCCATTGATCTTCTTTAACTTCAAAGGCTGTGGGGTTTTTGTGCGATTTTTGTGGATTGGTTTCGACAGGTTTAAATATCATGTTTTTTTATTAGCTTTTCTATTAGCGTAAAGGGGGGGCGCTATAAAAATAAAAAGGAGGTGATAAAGAAAATGAGTGGAAAAATACATGTAAAAACAGCAATGATTGTGATGATTTTTGTGATATTTTCAGTGATAGGAACCGGATTGGCAAGTGCGGACACAATTGCCCAACCTACAATCTCAAAGACTGCAGCACCGACTGAGATAAATATCGCCGGTAGTGGAGTAGATGAAGTAACGACAATTACCTTAACGGTCACGGGCGCTGGAAGTACCACAACAACATCTGTTCCAATGGACGTGGTTTTTGCCTTGGACAGTTCCGGAAGTATGGAGGATAATGATCCTACCGATTTGCGTAAAACTGCAGCAAAAGGCTTTGTTGATAATATGGACCCTTCAATAGACCAGGCAGGCGTTGTTAGCTGGGATGATGATATTGACTTTACTCTGGCTTTAACTAACAACTTTCCTCTGGTAAAAACAAATATTGATACAGTGGATTCCGCCGGTATGACTAATCTCAATGTTGGTTTAGACGAATCTATAGATTTATTAGATGCAAATACCAGAACAGAAAGTTCGGCGAAGGTTATAATCTTTTTGAGCAATGGTGCAGGGGATTATACATATGCATCTGCCGGAGGTCCAGCATCTGAGGCAGCTTCCAAGGGATATGTGATATATTCCATAGGACTTGGAGATGCCCCCGCTGTCGTAGAGCTAACCGACATGGCAACGGCAACCGGTGGTGCGTACTATTCATCACCAACCGCGGATAATCTTCAGGCAATTTTCGATGACATTTACGCAGAGATAGTCACGGACACTATCCCACATTACGTGGACGTTGTAGAGGTTACAAAAAGCTACATCATTGATGAAGGTTCATTCAGCAAAGCACCAGATAGCGTCAATACTGTCGGTGGAATTACAACGATTACCTGGAATAACATCGGTACGGGAGACGGTGATCCGGATCTATCTGCCGACGAAACAGTTACCCTGTCTTTTGAAGCAAAGTCTGATCAGAATGGAAATAATCTGGATGTGGACGTTTTTGGAACTGCGGTTGTAAACTATGATGACAAGGACGGAAATTATGCCGGTTCTGTAAATATCCCACAGGTACAAATAAACGTAAATGCACCACCAGTAGCAGACTCCAACGGACCATACGAGGCCAATGAAGGCACACAGATAACATTCGATGCTTCTGGCTCAAGTGACCTGGACGGCGATACACTGACATACCGATGGGATTTTGAAAACGATGGGACATGGGATACACCATACTCCACAGATCCTACGGCCACATTTACCTGGAATGACGATTATTCGGGAACCGTTGCAGTTGAGATATACGACAGTGTACTAACCGATACGGATACGGCTGAAGTAACAGTCAACAATGTCGCACCAGTTGTCAACGCTGGAGCCGACTCCACGATCAATGAGGGAGATACCTTTACAGGTTCAGGTTCATTCACAGATCCTGGATCTGACACATGGACTGCAACTGTGGATTATGGAGACGGATCGGGGGTTCAGGCACTTGCGCTAAGTGGCAAGACCTTTGACTTAAGCCATGTTTATTCCGATGACGGTGTGTACACGATGACTGTGACCGTGGAAGACGACGATTCTGGCAGTGGAACTGACATTATTGTAGTAACAGTGCTTAATGTTTCACCCGTAGTTGATGCAGGAGAAAATGCGACAATAGACGAGGGAGATACCTTCACAGGTTCAGGTTCATTCACAGATCCTGGATCTGACACATGGACTGCAACTGTGGATTATGGAGACGGATCTGGGGTTCAGGCACTTGCGCTAAGTGGCAAGACCTTTGACTTAAGCCATATCTATATTGACAACGGAGTGTACACGGTGACTGTGACCGTTTCTGATGACGATTCGGGAGTTGGAACTGATACAGTAATAGTAACAGTGTTCAACGTTCCACCAACTGTTGATGTGGATGTTGATGCAGGATGCGATCAAGAGATTTTGGTCTATGAGGAAGTGACCTTCACAGGAACTGCCACGGATCCTGGTATAAACGATACATTCACGTTTGAATGGGACTTTGGCGATGGAACAGTGTTCACCCGCACAGGCCTTGGACCAGGTTCGGCTACCGATGTTGCTACCCACACATATAACGTTACAGGTGATTACACCGTTACCCTTAAAGTGACGGATAAAGATGGAGGCATAGGCAACGATACAGTCGATGTAACCGTACACGGTGCCATGTGGCTTAAAGAATCTGCCATCTCAAAACTTGAATCAAAAAAGACAGGCATCAGATGGATTGACAGGCAGATTGATCAAACGACATACTTCATCAAGAAAAGTTTAAAGGATGAACTATGGATTGACGAAACACATCTTGATTCGAAAAAAGGTGACATCGTCTTTTTAAAGGAACATGCTGCCGTGGAAAATATGGGACGTAATCTGCTGAAGCCATGGATGCCAAGAGGGATAAAAGGAGTGTTCGAAGAGGTTATCGATGATCTTGTTTGCGCAGATGAGATACTTGCAATAACCGCCATTGAGGAAGCAAAGGAATACAAGGGTACCTGTGATGCAGTTGATATGGAAATCGGTCTGGCCGAAGAGAACTTAAAAAAAGCCTACGACGAGCTTGATGATCCACTGGACAAAGACAATGCAATCCTTAGATTCGAACGTGTTTGGGAACATTCGCGGAGGGCAATAGCAATTGCAGAATCAATCTAAATGAAAAATAGGGGCGTAAACGCCCCTCAGTTTTAATTTATTGAACTTATCCACGCCCGGCAAGCCCTGTTATCGTATCCTTTTTAAAATCAAAAACATCAGCTTTATCATCACCATCTGTGATTGTCAATGTCGAATCATCTGTTATTTCACCCACCCTTTCACATGTCAATCCATGTTTTTTAAATGTTAAAATCACTTCTTCTGTATTTCCTTTTTTGGAAGTTACGATAAATCCCATACCGGGGTACATCTTAAGCCATTCGGTCAAATCCAATTTTTTGGGGATCGGGATACTACTTATATCCAGAATGGCACCTTTGCGACTTAGTTCAAGTAGCATACCAAGTGTGCCCACAACCCCCGGATTACTCACGTCCTTTCCGGCTGTTAATAGATGAGATTCCCCGAGCACCCTCATCGATTTTATCTGAGTCTGAACAATTTTCGGTTTTTTGGATGAAGTTGAATCCCAGTTCAGATTCGATGACGGGTGGACTCTACCATCAAGATCGACTGCAAACAGAACATCATCCCCTGCATTTGCGGTACTGCTGTATATTACGGCATCTTTTCTTACGGATCCGATTATAGCCACATCCAGGGCGTCATATGGAGTGTCCGGATGAATATGGCCACCAACTATCGGAACATTGAACTTTTCCACTGCCTCACTCATGCCCAGGGAGACCTGCTCGCAGGTATCTTTTTTGCTTACTGAAAATACATCTACCATAGCGATTGGTTTTCCACCCATTGCAGCTATATCATGAACATTAACCAGAACGGCACAGTATCCGGCCCATTTTGGATCTGAAACCATCAGCCTGCTCCAGATTCCATCTGCTGCCATAAGTAAGTGATTTTCACCATCATAGCCGATAACCGCGGCATCTTCTCCAAAAGAAGCCAGAACATCTTTGCGTTCCTCTATACCTTGATGAAAAACCCTAACTAAAGGCTCAATTGCCTTCTTTCGCCTAACACCTTCAAACCCCCTAAGCGAATCTGCCAAATCTTTCAGGGTCACACGCATCACCTATAAATTTAAGACGGTAACTGTTATTTACTTTTCTTTCCTATTATCGCCAATGAGTTTTTCGGATTGGACAGAAAAATACAGACCCGAAACGCTACGTGATCTTGTTGGAAACCAGAATGCATTACGGGACTTAAAAAACTGGGGTTTTAACTGGGAAACATGCGAGAAAAAGGCTGCGATTTTATATGGCGGTCCTGGGGTTGGTAAAACTTCAGCAGCCCATGCGCTGGCAAACGATATTGAGTGGAATGTTATTGAGCTAAATGCAAGTGATCAGCGCACAGCAAAGGTAATTGAAAAGATTGTTGGACGGGCATCTCAAAGCCGTGGTTTTTCCGGTATGAATTTGATTATTCTGGACGAGGCAGACAACCTTCATGGTGATGCGGACCGGGGCGGGTCAAAGGCAATCACCAAAATTGTAAAAAAGACAGCCCAGCCTATTATTCTTATTGCAAACGAGTACTATAATATTGATAAAGCGCTGCGAAATGCATGCATGCCAGTTGAATTTAAAAATATTCAAAGAAATTCAGTTGTTTCGGTTTTAAAAAAGATTTGCTTAAAAGAAGGCATAAAAACAGATGATTATGTGCTTGGCATTATAATAGATAACGCAGGGGGCGACCTGAGATCTGCGGTTAACGATCTACAGGCAATTTCTTTTGGGCGTGATAGGATAACAAAAGATGATGTTGCAATTTCTAAAAGAGACACGAAGGAGTCCATATTCAGGGTGCTTTCAAAAATTTTTAATGGATGGGATATTTCAGAGGCCATGCAGGGTACATACGATCTTGATGAAACGCCCGAAGGTTTTATCCGCTGGCTTGATGA
>DAOWMC010000031.1 GCA_030643285.1 Methanobacteriota archaeon
CCCCACAGCTTGGGGCCAGTAGGTCGAAGTAGCATCTCCAGCTTTCTACTCTACCAAATGGGTGGAATTCTTACTTTAAATCAATTAAATAAGGATAAATTGAACCTAAATCAAGAAAAAATTAATAAATTTCATAAAATAAATAATTAGACGGGGTTTTAGCAACGTATGGAAAATATATGAATATAAAAGTTGAGTAAGCGAAATAAAGAAAGATGCCCGATTAATAGCACCTGGTTAACCGGAGTTACTATAGGATTTATCAATTCCGTGCCAGTTCATTTGATTCATCAATTATCAATGCTGGACAGGCCTTCTTCCCCCTCCTGGTTTACCACCCTTTTTCCCACCCGAATGCTTTTCACTTCTTTTCGGCGAACTCGTTGCCGCTTCAATCCTGATCCTTCGGCCATTAAATCTAATATCCTTCTTCTGGGCGGTTAATTTGCCAACATCTGATATAGGGATGTCAAAGAATGAGAAGGTTCCCAAGATATCTATTGCCCCAATCTCTATATCCCGATTATCCGAGATCTCGTTTATTATGCCGATAATATCCTTAGGTCTGATATTGTGCCCATCCCCTACATTGATATGAAAACGTGTAAATCCTTCGTCTTTTGCTCCTCTTTCCCCCCTTCTGCGCCCACTATTTCTCCCGGCTTTATTTCCACTTTCACCTACATTCAAGTTACGGTCCCGTTTGTAATAATCGAGGAGTAGGTTAAATTCTAGCGAAACAAAGTGCTTGATGATCTCTTCGCGGGTGAATGATTCGAGTTCTGAGTATACCTTACCCATATACGGTTCAATCTGCTCTTCATCAATTGAAACTTCTTTTACCCTGTGGATAAGATCAAAAAACTGCCTTTCAACGATTTCAGTACCGTTGGGAATCAGGCGTCCTTCAAACTTCTTACCTATTATCTTTTCAATCTGCTTTATCTTTCCCTTCTCCTTCAGATTGATTATGGCTACCGATGTTCCATTTCTGCCCGCTCTTCCCGTTCTGCCACTACGATGGGTGTACATATCAAGCTCATCGGGCAAGTTATAATTGATAATATGAGTCAGGTCCTCCACATCCAGGCCCCTGGCCGCCACATCGGTAGCGACGAGCATCTGTAGATTTTTGCTTCTGAACTTATTCATGACATATTCTCGCTGCACCTGCGACAGATCACCATGGATAGCATCCGCATTGTATCCATCTCTTATCAGTTTCTCTGCGACATCTTTGGTCTCTTTACGGGTGCGACAGAAGATGATTCCATATATGCGGGGGTTGATATCGGCTATTCTTTTTAACGCCAGATAACGGTCTCTTGCGTGTACCATGTAGTAGATGTGCTCGATGTTGTCAGCACCTGTATTCTTTTTGCCAACGGTGATCTCATAGGGATCATATATGTATTTTCGGGCGATATCTTCAACCTGTTTTGAGATCGTTGCTGAAAAGAGCAGGGTATTTTTGGTCTTAGGAGTTTTTTCCAATATGGCATCCAGTTCCTCTCTAAAACCCATATTGAGCATCTCGTCTGATTCATCCAGAACCACAGTCGATATCCTCGAAAGATCCACTCTTTTGCGTCCGATGATATCGTTCATACGCCCGGGGGTGGCGACGATTATCTGGACTCCGTTCTTGATCTTTCTGAGCTGGTTATCAATCCTCGCCCCACCGTAAACTGCCACGACGGAAACGTCTTTGCGATATTTACAGTAGAGCTCCAGATCCCCTGTGATCTGTAAACACAACTCCCTTGTAGGACACAAGATTATTGCCTGCGGTTTCTCCTCTCCCGGGTCCAACTTTTCAATTATTGGTAGTCCGAATGCCGCCGTTTTACCGGTTCCGGTTTGTGCCAGTGCGATCAGATCCCTCTGATTTTCAAGTAAAAAAGGGATGGTCTTTTCCTGTATGGGTGTAGGGGTTTTAAACCCCATATCTTCAACAGCTCTTAAAAGTTCTGATGATAATTCAAATTCATTAAATCCAGTCATTATTTCAGTTTCTCTTTATTTTGGTTTGGGTCTATTTTAACATTTTATAGCCCCCGCAAAACTGAATCTACAAAGGGATCATCGTAAAATCCTTGACCTATCATTTGGTTAGCACCGGGTCAACCTATAGAATGTTTCTCGATCATCTCCTTAAAAAATGTACGCATGTTCTACGGAATAGATCGGAGTTACAACCTTGGTATCAATCAATAAATACCTTTTGGATTTATATCTGTTTATTTCTGTTCGGTTGGTTTTCCAAAGTTATCAGGAGATTATTTCCTTGACTCTCCCAACAACACCGGTTTCAAGGCGAACTTTGATACCGTGCGGATGTGTGGAGGAGTTGGTAAGTATATCCTTGATAACCCCTTCAGTCAGTTTTCCAGTTCGTTGGTCTTTTTTGAGTACAATGCGAACACGTAATCCAGGTTTGATCTTTGAGCGTTTGGTTCCATCAGTCATGAGAATTCTTGTTATCAACTGGAGGCCGGGGTCTCATAAGCCTTGGGATATCGAAATGTAATACCTCGTCACCCAAGTGGGCCGACCCCCTGTAATTCAGATATTATGAGATTAAGATTTGGTCTACCGGCATTTCAAAAACTTGCTTGTCATTATCCTACCCCCTACTTTTTAATCACCTTAATAACGCACCATTTGATCAAATCACATTCACAATCAATAGCCTCTAAAATGATTTCTTTATTTGAATCCTCTCCAACAATAAAGTTATTCAGACTAATTGAGAAAAAATGGGAAGCTACCGCTAAATGATATGACCCAATTGGCAGTCTCTTTTCCACCAATTATCCGTTTCTACGATGATGCGATTTTCTCGCCGGATGCACACGAATACATGCAATGTTGGCACACCGCACTTCTTTCGACGTTTCATATCCTCTGCCCAATCTTTTGGAAGATAGAGTGCCTCATCGATTATATATCATCTCGACGGAGATTATCCCCGCCAAGACACAATCTTTTAAAGTCAAGTAAAGCTGCCTTATAGTTTGTGCTTTTTTGTTTATATGCTAAGCCCCATACCTTCTGCAACTGCGGTTACCAAAGGTATTATGTCCATCGCCTTTGACATATCCCCGATTGTACCGTCCTTCCACATTGCAATCTCTCCACCCATAAGTGGGGTAATCGCATCTTTTTTCCCGGTGAGTATTGCTTTGAGCGTTCCAGATGGTATTTCTATGAAAAAATCCGGAGTTTCGGACAGTTCTGAATCAAAATACGCTTTACCATCCTTTAACTCTACTTTTAACCCAAGTATATTGTCTGATTTCAAGTTAAACACAAGATCGCTTGTAAGAGCCAATTCGTCCTTGATCTCTTGGTTCGCTGAGATTAAACTTTCCAGTGCATCTCTTATCTGATCTGATTCAACAGCTTTTCCTTCATCAACTGCTGTTTCTAGCATATCCTTTAATTTTTCTGCCATAGTTACACCAATAGATGTAAGCCACATAACCCTATAAAAAAATTGCGTTATAATGCGCTACAATATCTTTTCATAATTTATCGCATCTTCCCCATCAGGATAGTACTTATTAATTATATCTGTTTTTTTGAACCCATAACCTTCATACAACCTTATAGCGGTTTTATTACTGGCCCTCACCTCTAAAGTTATTTTTTTAAAATTTTGCTGCCTGAATGCAGCTATAAGCACATCAAACAGACTTTTACCTATCCCTTTTTCCCTATGCTCTTCTAATACTGCAATTCCAGAAATATGCCCCCTGCTTCTTGATTTTACACTACCTGCAGCAAAGCCAATGATTTCACCCCCCTCCATCCCATCACAAACAAACCAATATCGTCTATTTCTTTTAAACACTCGGAGAATATCACCCGGTGTGTTATTTGTTTCGATTGTCTCTTTCCATATATATATTATGGAAACGATGTCATCGTCCGTGGCAGTCCTTATCATACATTAAAAATAATCTTTTGTCGATTATATTAACTTTTCGTACCCTCCTTTCGGACTGAAAGCGTTCGAAGACGATTGATGGCAAAAGCAAGTTCAAGCCCCCTGAACCTTGCATAATTCCCCATCGGCCTACGATCAATTACATCAAGGCCATTTTCAGTGGTTTCTTTAATTACAGTATCAACGATTTCTTTTAAAGTCCTTTTCCCATCCATATAGCTTGTAGCATGATGTATTGTAGATCCTATAGCTCTTGTCTGGCTTATATCAACCAATTGTTCCATAGCCCCAAGATCTATCATGTGCGAGCCAAAGGCTATGGAATGTAAGCCTTTGGTTGAGATCTTAACCTCCCTTCTGCCCTTGCTTGGATCAAAACTGTGGGATAAGGGGATCCGCTCAATTATCCGCCCAAAAGTTTCCCCCCCTTCAGGGCTACGACTAACCCCATACTTTTCTGCGATGGCCATGGCCTCTTCAGTCAGGTCATACGGTTTGTATTCTACCATGCAGATAACAAAATCTGAAACGTTAAAATACTCCCCCGAGCCCCCTATTGCCAAGATTGTCGAAACCCCAAGATCCCTGTAAAGCTGGCGTACCTTGTCGATAAAAGGGGTGATCGGCTCCCTGTCTTTTGAGACCAGTTCCTGCATCCTCTGATCCCTGATCATAAAATTTGTAGCTGAAGTGTCCTCATCTATTAGCAGTACACGGGCTCCCGCTTCCAGAGCCTCGATGATATTGGCTGCCTGAGATGTGCTCCCGCTGGCATCTTCGGTAGAGAATGCCTGAGTATCCCGGCCGAATGGGAGGTTTGATATGAAAGGTGAGATGTCTACCTTCTCAATTCGCCTGCCGTCTTCAGCCCTGATCTTAATTGTATCAGGATCTGTTACAACAAATTCTCTTCCGTCCCCTGGTATGTGGTTGTAAACACCAAGCTCCAATGCCCTCAGAAGTGTGGACTTACCGTGATATCCACCACCAACAATGAGTGTAACTCCCTTGGGTATCCCCATTCCGGTAATGGTCCCCCGATTGGGTAACTCCACATCAACCCTGAAGGACTCAGGGGATTTAAAGGGTATCACCATACCACATGTAAGGGGGCGAGGATCTACCCCACTTGCTCGTGGAAGTATCGCCCCGTCAGAAACAAAGGCTACGATACCCAATATACTCAACTGATCTCTCAAAAAGTCAGAATCCTCAACGGTCTCTATGTGTTCAAAAAGTTTCTTTTTGTCGAGGTTTTTGTAGTGAAGTGAGGCTTCTATGATATCCGGAATCTCCCCACAAAACATAGTTTCAGCGTGGCTTCCTGCAATTTTTCGCCCAAATGCAGGAAGTCCCATGACGAACCTGACCTCAATATATTCACCCGTGACAAACACAGAGGTACGCTCTAAAATCTCCTGACCGGGGCGATCTATAGATATTATTCCGCTTTTTCCTGTTCCCCTGTTGCCTTTACAGAACTTTTTTGATGCATCAAAAAACCTTCTTGTTAAAAAGTCACAAAGAGCAACATTCCTACTTTTGTTGTCATAGGATATCTCTTTGGGAAATCCAGCAATTCTTTGAGGGACCTTTATCCGCACCTGGCTCGGAGGTGCAAAGGGATCACTCTGAACATGGTCTATAATAAGGATGTACTCCCTAAAATCATATTCACCTTCAAGATCCTTGTAAGCCTTGTATCCCCTGTTATCTATTCTGTGTAGTATTCTCTTCAGATCAATTTCATTCTGCATATAACATAACCTCAATCATATTTATTGAAAAGGGAGTTTATCCAATATTATATATTCTGGCTTATTTAAAAATCAGTGTTATTTGGCATTATTATTGTTGTAATTTGCTCCGAAAATCATTTTTTCATATCTGTTTAGCCTCTTATTCAAATTTACACAGAAAAAATAATTATATATGGCTAAAGCTTTGTTGAGAGATGCCCATTTCAAAAAAGCAAAGGTTAAATAGAATCTCTTTAAGAAAAGAGAATGGGTATAAAAAAATGGCAAAAATGGAAAAAGTTGTTATAGTAGATTACTTGAGATCTCCTTTCTCAAGGTCAAGGCCAGCAAAACCAGAGAGAGATGTATTTAACAGTCTTGGTATGGTTACCGTACTGGCAGATTTGATTAAACGTATCGTTGAAAGAACAAAGATAGACCCTGCAGATATTAATGATGTCGTCACTGGATGTGGTATACAGGTAGGTGAACAGCAGGGTATAAGCAGATTGCCAGGGTTACTGGCAGAGTTACCTATCAATGTACCAGGGCAGGCTGTAGAACGTGCTTGTTGTAGCGGTATGTCAGCTCTGCATATAGCGGCAATGGAAGTTTCACAGGGTTTTTCCGATGTTGCTTTTGTCGGTGCCATAGAGCATATGACTCATCTTCCCATGGATTTCACATACTACAGAAACGATCCTCACATAATGGGGATGATGAGAATATTCAATCCGGGTAAAATGAAGAACGTGTTCAAAAAGTATGACCTTGGAATTGCGCAGAGTATGGGACTTACAGCAGAGAAACTGTTCGCTAAAGCAAATGAGGAAGGTTTGAACCTGACCAAAGAGGATCTGGATAAATTTGCAGTTAGATCACATAATCTGGCAGAAAAGGGCCTGGACGATGGATACTTCAAGGGAGAGATAATGCCTGTAGAAGTGAAACTCGGAGATGGTACCAAGGCTGTAATAGAGGAGGATCAGAGTATAAGAAGGGGTTCAACCCTTGATTCCACAGCAAAGTTGAAGCCAGCCTTTAAAAAGAACGGTGTCATCACTGCAGGAAACGCATCTCCACTCAATGCAGGGGCTGTTGGAATGCTTTTGATGTCTGAAAAGAAAGCCGAAGAATATAATATTAAACCAATGGCTAACATTATATCTCTTGGATGGGCAGGTGTTGACCCAAGTATTATGGGTGCAGGTCCTGTGCCGGCAAGTCAGATGGCCCTGGAATATGCTGGGCTTGAGGCTAGTGATATCGATTACTGGGAGATCAACGAGGCTTTCTGTATAGTACCCCTCTATGCCATGGGTAAACTTGGTATTCCTAATGAAGAGAAGGTGAATGTTAGAGGTGGAGCAACTGCAATAGGACATCCTTTGGCTACATCAGGGGTCAGGATGACTGGAACTCTGGCACGTATACTAAAGGAAAATAATGCCAAGATAGGATTAGCGACACTCTGCGGTGGTATGGGTCAGGGAGCCACAACAATTATTGAACGAAGAGATTAAGTGCTGTTATAAAGCACTTTTTTTATTCTTCAAATACCACTTTTCTTTTATTTTTTATTTGTATTTGTATTTGGATAACTGATATAAAAGGTTCTCTTCAACATTGTGTGGGTAAACCTGTTTAATTCATCAGTGAAACTTTCATCATCTTTCGTCTCAATGGTACGTTTAGGAATAGAAAACAAATCGCCTTTGGTACGACATTCTGGTAAAATAGTGTAAACTCTTCAAATTTTTATGAACTATTAAGCGATGTGTTGTACTGCAGCTTAAATATTTTTTAGATGTCATTGTAGGGTTAACTTTTGACATACACCCAGGACTCATTTCCGCTTTTAAGCATGACTTTTTTTCTTCTATATGCCCCTGTCTCATATTTATCTATAAGTCTTAATTCCTCCTCAGTAACTTTTATACTTAAACCATGGACACAACAGTTTGGATCTGAAACGATGACGGGGCATGAAAAATTACGAATATTAAATGTTGATTTTTTATATCCTTCAAGTATATCGGGGTCTTTTGGGGCCGTCCTTTTAAAAACTGCTTTTTGGATCATCGGACTTTTTAGGGTTCCATACACAAAAAGTAATTCTTTCATACACCAGTCATTTTAGTTTATTTTCAGAAAACATTCCCCTGAACATGTTAACTGTGGCCGAGTCACCATCAAATAATCTCCTCATTCCATACAAAAAGTAATATGGCAGATTTTCGGCCCGAACCTTAGATTCAATTTCATTTTGTACTTTTTCAATTTCACTTCCTTCTATCTGGCTGACGTTTATTGAAACACCATCCCAGCTGGATATATGTCCCCAACCTTCCAGGTCGTTTGGTGCCCTAAACAATCCATTTTTAACACAAAAATCGTATAAATCGCTACCTGGATATGGGACATAGGCCTTGACAGTCACACCCCACAGGGGAAGTTCAAATGCCAGGTTCCGTGTCATGTATAACTCCTCTTTTGTTTCAGTTGGAAGACCAACAATAAAAGCACCTGATGCAGCTATTCCCAATTCTTTACAGGTATTGAAGGCATTTTTAACCTGGGGAATCTTAATATCCTTTTTTATAAGGTTTAAAAGCCTCTGAGAGGCAGATTCAATACCAAAAAAAATTACATGACAACCAGCTTTTTTCATTAAACTCAGGGTATCGCGTTTTGCATAATCAACCCTCGATTCACACCTCCAA
>DAOWMC010000018.1 GCA_030643285.1 Methanobacteriota archaeon
CAGGTATATAAATTTTTCTAAAAAACCGGCTGTTTGTAAGCCAAAACAATAAATTTCTTTATCGTGGGGCTTATTAATGAGAAGGGTTTATAAATATAAAAGTTGTATTTGCTAAAAGATTTGGAGAATGATAAATATGAACCTTATATATCCTGGAACCGACAAGGTGTCTGAAC
Organism: Methanobacteriota archaeon; assembly: GCA_030643285.1. GTDB lineage: Archaea > Halobacteriota > Syntropharchaeia > DAOWMC01 > DAOWMC01 > DAOWMC01. Next base: position 177 of record DAOWMC010000018.1, read on the forward strand.
GTCGACGGTTTATATTGAACCCGGAGTCTGAATTTAAAAAGCTTAGAGAGATACCGGATGAAGATATTGTGATGTTATTAGGGCATAGACTACCAGGGGAGAAGTATAAATCGGTCCATCCGCCTTTGGATGAACTAATAATACCTGAAGACCCAATTAAAGACTTGATAGAGCCATCTCCGGGTGCCAGAGAAGGTGACAGATTCGCTTTTCTTCAGTTCACCGACTCCATGTACTTTTCACCTCTGGTTCCCTGGTTCAGGGGACGAATGTACCATTCAAGATATCGGGGAATAGATACCCTTGTATACGCAGGAAGGGAGATGTTGGAAGCAAGGGAACGTGATTTGGAAGAATATGCAAAGGAACTGATTCAAACAGAGATATTTGATCCTGCAAGAACTGCGCTTCGAGGTATAACGGTTCATGGTTCTTCATTAAGGCTGGATGAAAATGGACTTATGTTCGATGGCAGAAGAAGGTATATTTACGATAAAGAAAAAAATGAAGTCGTATACGTAAAAAATCAGCGTGTTATGCCACTTGACAAACCAATTTCAGTTGGCCCTCCACTCTCTGAAAAAACGTTAATTGAAAATTCTGTGATATACAGGCCCGAAAGCGTTAGTTACAGAAGGGTAAAGGAGATATGGGAGGTTGTAGGAAACGTTATGGAGCAAAACGTATTAGGGGGTTTTAGTCCGGAGCACCAGCTAAAAGATTGAGGCGTTTATTTATCAATTAGCTTTGCTTCTGAAACTTTAAGTGTCCCCGAATCCCCATACCAGTTTATTTCTGTTTTAATTATTTTTATTTTCTTTTTAAAGTACGGTGCATCCAGAACAAGAGTTTCATACTCGCCGCCCTCTCCCGCAAGGTGAATTCCATATTTTTTGTTTAGCCTTTCAAGGTCTTTAAGTGCTTTTTCATCCAACCTTTTACCCAACCAGTTTTGGTCTAGACCGAGGGCTGCTACATGAACAATCCTAACATCCATCAGTTTTATTATCTCATTCATGAGGATATATGGATCCATGTGCCAAAGCGGTGCAACCATCTCCAATCCCAGCGTGTCACATATTCCTTTCACGCGGCTTTTCTGATATTTAGATTCAATTGCACCTACCACTACGCCTTCAACATCAATTCCTTTTAGTGCTTTTTCAAGATCCTCTAATTCGCCCTCTTTTATTCCTAAAGAAGATTCGATATTCAATGAAATGTCACAAGCCTCTGAAAATAGCCTTGTTAGATGGATATTTGGGGTGTGGAACATGTAAGACTCCTTATTTTTGGAGTCAATGCTAACCAGAGTTGTTATCTCATGCGATTTTGATGCCAGGTAAATTGCATATGCAGAATCCTTTCCACCCGAAACTAATGCTGCTAATTTCATATTTCTTTAACTCAAAATCTCCCCCTTGGCCAACCAAATATCAAAACACTGTAAAAATCAAGTCTGAATATCTCTTTTGACGGTTATTGGAATTGCCCCCATCTCCATCTCAAACATGGCTATGTCTATGGGATCTGTTAAGTCTGTTTCGACTATCACAGGTGCTCCCATCGATATCTGAAGGGCTCTTGCACCGATTATCTTAGCCTTTTCAAACCTTGTATATTTTATATTCAGATCAGTTTTCAATCCATCACCTTAACTTTCTAAACCTTAAAATGGGGCCGCTGAGATTTGAACTCAGGTCACAGCATCCCGAACGCCATAGGATGGTCCAGGCTACCCTACAGCCCCTTCACTGATAGGGGGCCATTACATCCACAAGCTCTACATGGGTAAGCAACATCCTTCTGCAGCAATACCTTTTAATCCCCAGATCATCCAAGACGTCCTTGGGATTCTCCTCCACTATCCGATCTTTATATTCTCCCCAAACGCTCGATACGACTTTTCCGCAGGTAAAACATCGAACAGGAATCATATGATCACCTGTAAGACTTTTGTCGTTTTGCTCTGGCCCCTGGCCCTCCATATTTCTTGACTTCTTTTTGCCTGTGATCCGAAACCAGTAGATTCCGGTCATGCATCGAGAAAGCATCACCCAAGGCAGAATCACCTGTCCATTCCACCAAACCTTTTGCCATTGCCGTTCTTACCGCACCTGTCTGCCCCATAAAACCACCACCGCGAACATTTATATCTATGTCAATTTCAGTTATTACATCACCGGCAATATCCAATACGCTTAATATCTCCACCCTGGCCAATTCAGGCACTAATATCTCCAGGGGTTTTTTATTAATCCTTATGCGGCCCGAACCTTTTTTAATAGTAGCCCTGGCAACCGAAGTCTTTTTCTTACCACTTGAGTTTACTATTTTAACCATCTAGCCCCCAATTTCCCACTCAATTCATCCAATCTAATATGTTTAATAGAACCCAAACGCTTCATGTCTACACCTTCTATTTTGGCCAATTCTTCACCTTTGTATTCCTCAGGAATCGCAATATACACCTTCAATCTCGAAAAGGCTTCTCTACCCCTTGTTTTTTTATGCGGAAGCATTCCTCGTATCGTTCTCTTTAAGATTTGATCTGGCATCCTTGGAAAATAAGGCCCCTTCTCGGGAGAACCTTTTCCCCGCATCTGTTTATAATCATTAAGAACGGATACTTTGGAACCGCTTATAACAACTTTTTCCGAATTTACAATAACAACTGACTCGCCCTCAAGCAATAGTTTTGCAACCTTTGATGCCAACCTTCCAAGTATTAGCCCATCTGCATTGATTATCATCACATCACCTAAGTATCCTAACGCCCGAACCTTTTGGGTTTTCTTCCATCAGGCCTTTGATGCTTAAACATTCCCCTTTCACCCCGATCTTTTCTTTTGCAGTTGAACTGAATCCCAGGGCGGCAACTTTCACCGTATGATCCAGTATACCCGAGCCCAAAACTTTTCCGGGAACAATTACAGTTTCACTATCTTTAGTATATCGATTAATTTGACTTAGATTGACCTCTGCATAATTCCTTGTTGGTTTTTCCAACCTTTTGGCAATATCACTCCAAATCAAAACCTCCTCTGCCCTTGACTTTGTTTTGAGGTCTTCAATCAACTTGATTAACTGAGAATTCGTTTTTTTAATCTTTGTTCGTGCCATACGTCACCTTTGGCTAATATTCCAATTTACCTGATGAAAGTGGATATACCTTTCTAAACCTATTTTAGTCTTTCTATAAGCCCCTTCAAGTCCCCTAAGAAATTATGTCGGGATATTTGTGTTAATTGATCCTAATACTCACCCCAACATAAAGTTTGTTTAGGTAATTAATTAATGGGGGATAGACAATATAAGATAAATAGGACAATAGGATATGCCAACTCAAATAACCGATAATATCTATCAGATCAAGACCAGAATGCCTTTTTCACCGACTCCCGATGTGTGTATGTATGTGATAAAAGGTGATGATAAAACAGCAATTATAGATACTGGTATTGGAGATAGAACCTCTATTTTGGCCGCTAAAAAAATAATTGGTGAACTGGGTGGGCTGGATCTAATAGTAAACACTCATGAACACTTTGATCATTTTGCGGGCAATGTAAAACTAAAAGAATTTACAAATGCAAGTGTAGCCGCACACGAGTTTGCCGCATCTATAATAGAAAATCCAATGATTTTAGCCTCAAAAAAAGGAAAAAACGCTTATTTAAATGTTTTGTCAAAATTAGAACCTACAAAAGTGGATATTGGGCTTAAAGGTGGTGAAATATTAGATCTTGGGTCTATCAAACTCCGGGTGATTCATACACCAGGCCATGCTCCAGGTCATGTCTGTCTGTATGCAGAGGAAGAAAAAATATTATTTTCAGGGGATCATGTCATAGGGATTGGTACTCCGTATGTGGGCAGAGAAGGTTCAAAGAATGGTGGCATGTCAGATTACATAAAATCATTGGAAAATCTGTTGGATTTGGATTTAAAGCTATTGTTACCAGCACATGGCCCAATCTCCAAAAAACCACACCAAAAAATAAAGGAGACAATGGAGCACAAATTAAGAAGAGAAAAAGAGATCCTTAATGCTTTAAAATCTGGAGAAAAAACAATTGAGCAACTGATTAAAGAAACTTATAAGTTAAACGAAACTATAATGTTAAAAGGATCAATTTTGGGTTATTTAAGCAAATTAAAGCAGGAAAAAAAGGTTATTGAAGTAGAAAAAAACAGAAAATTTAAGCTCGATGAGGAATTTTAATATAAGATGAGCAAGATCGCTGTTAGATGAGAGGTGCAATTGAAGTAGCCAGGATGGCGGAGAGGCTGACGCAGTCGCCTGCAGAGCGACTCTACTCCGGTTCGAATCCGGATCCTGGCTTATTGGAAATATTTTTTACATATGGCAAAATCCAAAAATATAATGTGTTCACCTCCCCCTTATACAATGAGACTGATGGCCAGACAAATAGCGATATATGGTAAAGGTGGAATTGGAAAATCGACCATATCTGCCAATCTTTCTGCTGCAATTTCCCATGAAGGTATCCGGGTACTTCAAGTGGGATGTGACCCAAAGCATGATTCTACCGCCCTATTAAATAATGGACGGCTCCTTCCCACGATACTTGATCTCACTAGAAATAATAGTGCCACGGAAGAATCAATAAAATCCGTAATATTTGAAGGTTATAACGGTGTTTTATGTGCCGAATCAGGGGGGCCTGATCCGGGTATAGGGTGCGCTGGCAGGGGAGTGATGGTTGCATTACAACTGCTTTCTGATTTTGATGTCTATGGAAAATATGGAATTGAAATTGCAATTTACGATGTTTTAGGTGATGTTGTTTGCGGGGGATTTGCCCAGCCGATTAGAAAAGGTTATGCAGAGGAGATATATCTGGTTTGTAGTGGAGAGCTACTTGCCCTGTACTCAGTCAATAATCTTGCAAAGGGCATCAGGGCTGTGACAGAGGGAAGTGAAAGCTTTAAAGTTGGAGGCCTGATAAACAATATGCGAGGTGTCCGGTCAGAGAAAAAAATCGTTGAGGAATTTTCTAAAAGGGTCGGTATCCCGATAATTTGTCACATCCCCCGATCACCAGAGGTACAACAAGCCGAACTTTTGGGAAAAACGGTTATCGAGGCACTCTGGGAATCAAAACAGGCAAAGATATATAGAGATCTTGCCATAAAGATATTAGCGAATAAAAATCGAGTTGTGCCAGAACCGATTGAACTGGAAGATATAATTGAGATAGTAAATAGGTGTCAAAGATGAAGATTGGAAGGGAGACCCAGGTTGTCGATTGTAGGGAAACAATGGGTATGGGTTTAGGCGGTGGACTTGCTGAAAAAGGGACTATTTCAGAGGCAGAAGAGCCCGAAGTTATAGTTTTATCGATGAGTCCGATCTCAAGGCATGTTACAAAGCCTGTATGTGAGATAACTTATAGTATACGGGAGGCGGGAATTCCAACAAGTGTTCTTGTTATGGAGGCAGGGATGGGGCTTCCCCAAGATGCACCTTTAGGTCAGAAAACACAAACAGCCGGAATCACTGATAAGGAAATTGCCCAGATAAGCAGGCATAAGCTTGCAATTATTCATCAGGGAAATATTCCCGGACATTTCATCTACAAAGCTCGTACATTTTTAAGGCGTTCGGACATACCCGCCATTATCGTTTGTCAGGCCCCCGTTACACTTGAAAAGTTTGCCGAGATCGGTGTAAAGGTTAGGGGAATGGAAGGCGAATTCGAAACAAAAGGTGAGATAGTCGATATAGTCTCAGGTGTAATTCGTGGCCAGACATGCCCTGCCCCAAAGTTGGAAGAGATAATAAGAAAGGTTAAATATTGGTATAATATTTACTCCTCATAGTCATGAACAGTAATCAAAGCAAGGAAATTTCAGGGGAAGAGGTACGGGATACAAATCTGCTTGTGTCATTAGTATTTTCAGATATGTTCAGCTCAACGCTTGGTCCAAAAGGTCTTAACAAGTTAATTGTGAAGGAGGAGGATTTTGATCTTGTCTCAAGTAACGGGATGTATATAATCAGCGAATTGGATTATGAACATCCAACTGCGGAGGTACTGATAAAAGCGGGGAAGAATCAGGGTGATGAGGTTGGTGATGGTGTATCAACCCTTATGATTCTGATCGGCGAGTTGATAAAAAGTGGTTTTGATCTAAAAGTGCTTGGTGTACCATTTCCGGTTGTGATAAAAGCTTATGCAAAAGCTGCAGAAAAGGTCGGGGATATATTAGATGATATTGCGATAAAAGAGGATTTAAACGATGAATTCCTGATAAAAATCGCTTTGTCTTCGCTTAAGCAGTATGGGAATCTGGCAGAAATTGTCATCAATTCTGTTAAAAGGATAGCTGACGAGCTACCAATCGATCCGGATGATGTTACGTTAGTGACAGAAGTTGGTAAAGGTGAGATAAATACGGAGTTTATTGATGGCGTTATTGTCGATAGAACCGGACTTAGAGACGATGTACCAAAAAGCATAAAAAACGGGAAAATTGCGCTTTTGAATTTTTCAATTGAACGTAGAAAAACAAGGGCAGACGCAAAGTTAACCATATCCGATCCTTCACATCTAAGGGGTTTTAAAAAGGAAGAATCAAGACAGTTTGATGAGATAATTGATGCTATTGTTGACTCGGGTGCAGATATCATTCTTTGTCAAAAAGCTGTTTGTGATGAAGCTGCCGATAAGATAGGAAGGGCCGGAATAGCGGTTCTAAAAAGGGTGAAAAATACCGACATGAAAAGGCTTTCAAAGTCAACAAATGCTAAAGTGGTGGATGATGTTTCAGAGCTTTCTAAGAAAAAATTCGGACGCGCAAAGCTAATATACGAAAAAGAAGTAGGTAACAACAAATACATGTTCTTTGAACGGTGCCCCAATAAAAAGTCTTCTGCTATAATAATAAGGGGCGGGGATCTGCATATTCTTGAAGGTATCACAAGCGAAGTAAAAAATGCCATACGCTGCGTTGCAATTGCAATCGAGGACCAGAGGGTTCTTCCCGGTGGCGGTGCAACTGAAGTTGAGGTGGCTCGCCGACTAAGAAAATTCGCAAACACCTTGGCCAGTAAAGAACAGCTTGCAGTGTCTGCTTTTGCGGATGCTCTGGAGATAATACCAAAAACTTTATCTAAAAACTTTGGAATGGATCCTATAGACACGATGATTGAGCTACGCACGATGCATGAAGAAAATCCCAATATTGGGCTCCTTGCAAAAGATATGAAAACAAGAGATATGATCTTAGAGGGAATAATTGATCCGTTTAACGTAAAATCTCCGGCATATAGATCTGCAGCTGATGTGGCAATTGGTATGTTACGTATCGATGATCTTGTTGTGGCGAAGCAAAAACCTAAAACAGGACTACGTCAGGAGTACGAGTCCCCAGAATTCAAGTACAGGAGAGGACGGATAAAGTATTGAGTAAATAGTAAAGAATATATATGATAAATACCAAGAAAAAGGTTGATAACTATGACGATAAAAGTAGGAGACGTAAACGTAGTTGAGCGATTACTTGAAGAGGGTAAGGAAGCTTGCCTGTATTGTACCTATTTTAGTGCTGAAAATGGTTGTGACAGGATATTCAAACAGACCAGAGGGAGGACCAAGATTGATATAACGGATCCTTTAAATCAAACGTGCGGATCATTTGTGCCGATATTCCGATGTGAGGATTGTTACTCCTATAAAGTTGAAAAATTGGAAGAAGCGCTGTGGGGTAAAGATGAAAAATCCTCATGTACCAAGCATGGTGTAAGTGATGAAGATATAAAACTCTGCGTGTACTGGGAACCAAACGATGAAAAGAAGAAGGAATTGGAAGAATTATACAAAGCTGCTGGGTTAAGTTTCAAGATAGATTACGGATATGAGTGAGTGAGGTGATAAGATGGCTGAAGACTTTTTAATTGTTGATGGTTTAACTAAGTATTTTGGGGACCATCCGGTAATAGACAAAATCAGTTTCAAGGTAGAAGAAGGGTCAGGTTTTGGTATCCTTGGTAAAAGTGGTTGTGGTAAAACTGTTCTGATGCATGCACTCCGTGGTATAAAGGAGTACGAGCCATCAATGGGTACTGTAACTTACCGTATCGCTGCCTGCCAGAATCCCGAATGCAGGTGGGTTGACAGGCCAAGTAAAGCAGGAGGAAACTGCGATAAATGTGATGCGCCCCTGAACCTGGAAGAGATTAATTACTGGGATGCATTAAAGAAGAATGAACAAGTCGCAAGGAATCTATATGAGCGGCTTTCCATAATGTTTCAGAGAACCTTTACGCTGTATGGCGATGAACATGTTATAGAAAATGTTCGAAAAGCCCTGAAAGATGCGGGGCAGCCTGAACATAAACTAACTGAAATGGCCACAAAGATTCTTGATGAGGTTTTACTTAGCCACAGAATCGATCATGTTGCAAAACATATAAGTGGTGGTGAAAAGCAGCGTGTTGTTTTTGCGATGAGTATGGCAAAAGATCCAATCCTCTTCTTTGCCGATGAGCCAAGCGGAACGTTAGACCCGATAACCGCACAAGCAGTGCACACTATAATGAAACGCAAGATGAATGAGGGTTTAACGATGTTGATCACATCTCATTGGCCCGAAGCTGTTGCGGAACTCTCCGATAATGGGATTCTTTTAGAAGAGGGCAAAATTGCAGCCGCAGGTAAATCAAAAGAGATAGCAGACAAGTTTATGGAGAAGTTTGCAGCCATAGAGGTTGATAGAAAGCAGCTTACAAACCCGATAATAAAGTTGAGTGATACAAAGAAGTTTTTCTACAGATTCGACCGTGGTCTGGTAAAAGCTGTTGATGAAGTCTCATTTGATATTATGGAAGGAGAAATCTTCGGGTTGGTCGGAGTTTCGGGATCTGGAAAAACAACCACATTCAAGATGATTGCAGGCTTGGTGGATTCATCTCATGGATTATTAGAAGTAAGAACCGGTGATGAATGGATTAACATGAATGTTGTTGGTCCTGATGGAAAAGGGAAAGTTACGCCAAACATTTCAATGCTTCATCAGGCATTCACGCTTCATCCGGATTTGAACATATATGAAAACATGGAAAGTGCACTGGATGTTGAACTACCTGCAGATATTCTTGCAGTGAAGGTATTCAATATGCTCAAGGCCGTTAACTTTACACCGACCGAAGTAGATGATATACTGTATGTGAATCCGGAGCATCTCAGTGAAGGTGAAAGGCACAGGGTTGCTATCGCAAGAACTTTGATGAAGGATCCGAAGATTGTGCTTTTGGACGAGCCGACCGGAACTGCAGATCCACTCACAAGGGTTGAGATTGCAAAATCAATTAAAGCTCTAAGAAGCGAACTGGGCCAGACATGTATCATTGTATCTCATGACATCGATTTCATAAAGATGGTATGCGATAGAGCAGCTTTGATGAGGATGGGTAAGATCATAAAAGTGGGAGACCCGGACGAAGTTATAGAAATGATGAGAAGTTTAGAGACTCCGATGGGTGCGGATTAGGCCCATCGGTTGAAGAACAGAACAACCGGATAACCCCTGAACTCATAGAGCCAATCCACCTCTGGACCGACCCCAAATTATTTTGGGGGGTTTTAGGTCTTGGGGGGTTTTGGGGTCTTTTGAGGGGTTTTGAAAAATTTTTTACGAAAGAGAATTTAGATGACTGATGCTATTTTAGAGGTTATGGGCCTATCAAAAGGGTATCTGCTCTTTGATGGCAGTTATACACATGCCCTGAAAAATATAAATTTTAAGGTATTTTCGGGCGAGACACTTGGGATAATTGGAAAAAGTGGTGCAGGAAAAACGACACTTCTTAGGATTTTAAGGTGCGTGGACCCATTCGATGATGGTAAGATCATAATAGATGGGATAGAATTAGATCCCAAATCCACTAAAGAGCGGTTAAGAGCTGGAAAGGATAAAACCGCCATACATCTACAGAGAACATTTGGGTTATGGAGTGAAACCACGCTGGACAATGTGATGAGGCGGGTCCGTGCCCTTGATTCGGG
>DAOWMC010000023.1 GCA_030643285.1 Methanobacteriota archaeon
AGGTCCGCATCTGTGTAAATGAAGGCTAACATTGTGCCCATATTGGGCTCTATCATTCCAGCCCCCTTGGCTATTGCCCCCACGTGTATTTTACCAACCTCAATCGAAATCTCCTTTTTCGATAAGTCTGTGGTTAAGATGGCGTTAGCCGCATGATCACTTGCCTCTTCGGATGCATCGAGCTTTCCAACGATGTCTTTAAACTGATTTTGAATTTCATCCATATCAAGTTGACGGCCTATTATACCTGTGGATGCGACGGCTACAAAGATGGAATCTATGTTTAATGCGGTTGCAGCCATCTTTGCCATCATTTTGGAATTTTCAAGCCCTTCAATTCCGGTAAAAGCATTTGCATTTCCACTGTTTGCGATTATTGCAGATAACTTACCGGAACTGATATGCTCTTTTGTTACCTGCACTGAGGCTGCCTTTATCTTGTTTTTTGTAAAGACGGCTGCTACGTTTCCTTCACCGGATATTAAGGCCAGGCCATGGCCGCAATCTTTTGTACCCCATGCCTTTACCCCTTTAACTGCACAGATTCCACCATCAACGATTTTCAATTCAATCACTTTTCTAAACAGTGGTTTGTTTTAGATAATCTCCATACCATGCCATCTTCGAAAGGGCAAAAGCTGCTAGATCTGGTTCGGAATACAGAATAATACCATTCTCCTCCAATTCCATCGCGCTTTTTGGAATGCTTTCGTGTATCCCCATCAGAACAATCGGCTTACCATATTTTTTCTTTAGCACGATCAATTGATCATTAAATTTCTTTTCAATGGGCTCTATGGCTTTGGTGAAAGAGCCTAACATATTCTTGAGGTTTTCGGGGAAGTTGGATAGCATAGAATCCATCATATCCGAGAAACTAACTCCCATACATATGGCGCAGTCAATCTCATCGCTCTTTAAAAGGAGTTCAAGGGAATCAGTAAGTGCCGAAAAGTCAGCCCCATCCGAACCACCGATCCCACCGGAGGCTGTTATATCCACAGGATTTCCGTGACTCCAAAAAGACGGTAGATATTTATTCATCTCCTCTATGAGGCCCTCGGATAACATGGGAACTTCAAGACCCATCTTTCCACATGCATCTGCTGCAAGAACGCCTGCTCCGCCACCAGGTGTTACTATCCCAACCCTTTTTCCCTTTGGGATTGGTAACAATGAGAATGCCTTTAAGAGCTCAAGCATCTCGGTACCGTTTGATGCCTTTAGCACCCCTGCCTGTTTCAAAGCAATACTGTTGATCAGATAAGATCCTGCAAGGGACCCTGTGTGCGAGTTTGCTGCTCTTGCACCTTCTTCTGTGGCTCCGGCTTTGAGCATTATAAACGGTTTCCTTTTAGTTGCCTCTTTACTTATCTCAAAGAACCTTCTACCATCCCTCAGCCCTTCTATGAAAGATAAAACAAGTTCTGTATCTTCATCCTTAGCGAAATATTCCAGTAGGTCCTCTGCCGTAAGATCCGCCTCATTTCCACTGCTGACAAACTTATTGAAGCCGATTCCATGGTTGGATGCTACAAGCATGTTTACCGTACCCAATGTTCCACTCTGTGATACAAATGAGGTTCCCCCAGGACGTGGCATCATCATATTCATTAGTGGATACAGCTTTACAGGGGAGCTACAGATGCCCATACAATTTGGTCCAACAAAACGTACCCCTGCATTGTTTGCTATCCTAACAACTTCATCTTCAAGCTTCTTTCCTTCTTTTCCTACCTCGCTGAATCCTGAAGATATAATAACTGCTGCTCCGATTCCTGCATCGATGCCATCTTCCATCACCTGAGCAACGGACGACGCAGGTACACAGACTACCAGAAGATCCGTATCACCTGGCAGACTTTTAAAATCAGTGTAGGTTTTTAACCCAAGGATTTTTCCACCTTTTCGATTGACCGGATATATCCCGCCTTCAAATTGGCCGACTACGATACTCATAAGAGTCATTGATCCGATTTTGAGAAGGGATTTAGAAGCACCCACTATAGAAACGGCTCTTGGATAAAACAAAGGTTTTAATTCGGTTACTATGTCTTTTTTTGTCATTTTCTGTTCTCCATACGGTGTCCGTCATATTTACCTGTTGATCTAAGATAAAAGTTTTGAAATCAATTTGTGTGCCCAATCAAGCTTTTTTTTCTTAGTTTCATTCACGCTCCTGTCATCAAAATCAAAGCCAATTAACTTAATTGTCCTGGCATTAAAGCTTTTTGCAATAAAAACACATCTATCACCGTCTGTAAAGCCACCGAAGTTGTGTATGTTATCAAACGGTTCTGACTGTGTAGTGCCTAAAACGTTTGTTAGCTCCGGTACAACCTTTTTTAACATTTTTATGTTGTCACCGTGGGCATGCACAACCATAAAAGATCCAAGTCTGTTTGAATAGAATAAATCTCCAATGACCCCGTCGAGGTCAGTTACTATAACATCTGCGATGATTCCGTTCTTTATTAACACAGACGTTGCACCATCAGCAGCAATTACAACTTCGTCTTTTATCTCTTTTAGCTCATCCTGAAGCGATGGTGCCCCACCACATATAATTACATCTTTTTCTTCCAATAAGTTATAAAGATCGGTTACTTTATCCTCTTGTATCATGTTAGATAAAATCTCTGCAGCCTCATCATCCTTTTTTTGGTCAAAGCCAAATTCTTTTAGGATTTCTTTATAGATCGGTTCCCATCTAGCGTAATCCATTTTACATCTCTCCAAAACCTAAAAACTAAAAAATCTCATAAAAAAATCTGTAAATAGATCCCACATCACATAATACATTGAAATAGAGTATATCAAAATTATAGAGGTAACCACAGCGGCGATACTTCCATATGCAGAATAGGCCACTTTTTGTTTCTTACTGTATCCACTAAAATCTGACTTTTTACCAACCAGGGATCTGAATGGCGCCAGAATCGCCTTTTTCAAAAATTCAAATGAATCCGTTCTCAAATTTGGAACATCAAGTGCATCCATCAACATATAGTATCCATCAAGTAAGATTAACGGGTTAAAACCAAATAGCACACTTAAAAAATTAAAGTAAACAAGCCTTTGCAACGTCAGTTGAGCAAATGGTGAAAGTGTGGCAAACTCCCAGATTAAAACCATTCCACACCCCATTAGAAGCGTGGCAAGTGGTCCTGCAAATGAGACAAATATTCGTTCACTCTTTTTTTCGCAAAGCCATGCATCGCTTGTATCACAGTAAAGGTAAGGTTGAATCAGGTAAAGCATAACGCCTATCTCCCATACGTGTCTGTTGAATTTTTTACATGCCAATGCATGACAAAACTCGTGAATTACACCCATTGGTGCAAATATAATAAATAGAACTATAACGCCAACGTAACCGGAATCCCAAACACGGATGGTTTCAGGTCCAGAAAAGGTGCTAAAATTTAGTGAAAATATTGTAAGGCCCAGAATTATCAAAATCAGGTAAATTGGAGTCATCCACTTTGAGAACAACCACCATGTTCTCTTGTATATTGAATCACAGAGCTTGTCAGGATGTAATATTGGAAATTTTATTGAAAGAAGTTTGGAAAACTTATTTTCAGCTTTTTTCAGCCTCTCTTCCTTATCAGGGTACTTTTTTACGTAAACATCGCCCTCTATAAGTTTACTTTTTTCTAAATCTTTTAAAAAAAGCTCCAAACCTTCTTCAGTTAACTCTCCGAACCGTTCTCTAACCTTCTTGACTATTTCACCCACGCTATTTTTTCCATCTAACAGATCCCAGATAAAAGCTTCCGGTTCGTTGAATCGGTAATAATCAGTCTCATTATCATCTCTTAAAATATAATAAACCTCTCCGCCTTTTTCAAATCTTTTAAGTTCAAAACTCGAAATGCGTCTTGGCATCATCAGTGCAAATTCATTTGGTACTATACATTAACTTTGTGATAGTTATACCTCTTATATCATCTGTGATGTTACATAAGCCTCAATCATTGCAGCCAAAAATAAGAGCGGTAAAACAACATAAACAAACGCCTGCAATCCATCAAAAAATTCATTTTTTATGTTTACCCACCCACCCTCTTTTGTTAACAATGAACGTGTAACTTCGTGCCCTATCTTCAACCCAATTGCAGCAGATAAAAACACCATTGGCAGTTCTATTATCCCGTGGGGTATTATTCCCAAAACTATATGTTGAAAACTCGTTATCTCCATGGCCTTAAAAACAACGACTCCTACAATAAATCCATTAAAAGCAATAATTCCAACCGGGGCAATACCAAAAAAGAAACCCAGTCCGATTGACAGGAGACATGCAAAAGAATTTCTAAAGTATATTGCAAACATCAGGTAAAAAGAAGACATGTTCAATAATTCGCCAAAACCTTTTATAAGCTCTTCCATAATATTTGTCGAAAGTTCTGGCTCGGCTGAGCTGTAAATGTATCCTGCTCCCGCTGAAGCAAAAAAGATAATTGCAATAAAAAGCGTATAAAACCTGACTGAGCGCATGTAATCTTTTATTTCAAAAAAAAGTGATTTATTCATCTTTTTATTCACCTTCAAACTCCCAAGGTCATTCTAATTGTGTTTCTGACCCCTGGCGCAAACCCGAGCACTAAAACAACTAAAAGAACCAGATTCTTTAAGTCAATTTCCCCCTCATCGGTGAAATATTCATGTAATATGTAAAGTGTCGGAATTAGTATTATAATTTTTAGCGGATACATGACCAATGCAGAATCCGTGTATTTTATTAAAAAGCTTTCTACCACATGTTTTCCCACATACCCAAGTTTTTCGATCCCAATATAGCTCGATGAGGCATCCACCAAATGACCTGTTAAAATTGCAAAGCTAATTTTGTTTTTCAAAAAATCAAGGCCCATGTAATGACCTATTGCATAAAACACAGATGAAACTGCAATTGCTATTGAAAAAACTGCAAATGGAACCCACATCACCTCAACACTTTTTTCCATAAGCAGCATCGTCAAGCTTACTATTATCCATGCAACCCCAATAAACCCAAAGAGCCGGTTATAATCCGAAATTTTTTTTATTTTAAACAATTTGACCGAAATAACCAAAGAGGATACACAGATAAAGAAGATAAGAAAATAGATAAGGGGCGTGATAAAGAGATAACGTACAGGCGCCTCAAATATCTCTGCATCTTCAGCGACTCTCAGAACCGAGCCTAAGATTATGTAAGGGGAAGTTGCAAGTATAAAACGCTCATCTATTCTTACATTTAGCTTTTTTAGTAACCTTAAAACCCCGAACAGGCATAAGCCTAATACAATTGCATACGTTATTGTATCAACAGGGTTGTATTTGGTGTCATAAACAATAGGATTAATATAGTAATGCCGAATAAATTGGGTTATATTCATTGTTAATCCTCTATGGTGTTATCGTGAAACAAAGCAAATGGATGCAACTGCCGCGCAGTGTGGTCATTGGTCACGGCGTATTATCTGAAGTTGGTAAGGTCTGTAAGGGACTTAAGCTTAGCGGTTTGGCAGTTGTGGTCACTGGCCCCACTACAAAATATTCCGCCGGAAAGAGGGTTCATCAAATTCTCTCAGATGAGGGATATGATGTGGATATGATAGAGGTAAAATCGACTAATGATTATGATATAGAAGAAGTTAAAATACTGACACAAAAGACAAGGGCAAGATTCATGTTAGGTGTCGGTGGTGGTAAGTCCATCGATGTGGCAAAATTTGTATCAAATGAACTTGACATACCTTTTCTGAGCATTCCAACAGCGGCGTCACATGATGGTATTGCATCTTTTTTAGCCTCTATAAAGCAGAAAGGGAAAAGTGTTTCAGTTCCTGTTCATGCACCACTTGGAATCGTTGCTGACACCGAGGTCATATCATCCGCACCAAAAAGGTTGATGGCTGCCGGATGTGGTGATATAATCTCAAACTATACAGCGGTGAAGGATTGGGTACTTGCAGCAAAACTTAGAAACGAAAGATACAGTGAATATGCTGCCGCTTTGTCTGACATGACTGCTAAAATTATTGTTGACAATTCAAATTCGATAAATCCATCTTTTGATGAGTCTGTTCGAATCGTGGTCAAGGCCCTTGTTTCAAGTGGGGTCGCAATGAGTATAGCCGGCTCTTCCAGGCCAGCTTCAGGCTCTGAGCACAAATTCAGCCATTCTCTTGACCTTATATGCGAAAAACCAGCGTTGCACGGAGAGCAATGTGGCGTTGGCGCGATCATGATGATGTACCTGCATGACGGAAACTGGCAGAGTATAAGAAATTCTTTAAGGGTGATAGGCGCCCCAACAAATGCAAAGGAACTTAACATTAAAGAAGAAGATATTATATGGGCACTGGTTCATGCACATGAGATAAAACCTGAACGGTACTCCGTATTGGGTCCGGGTCTAACCGAAAGTGCCGCTGAAAATCTTGCTCATGAGACTAATGTGATATGAAAACGGGGGGACAAAATGAGTGAAAATGTAACCGTAACTTTGATAGGAACAGGATTGGCAAAAAAAGGTGTGGAATTTATCTTCAATGGTCCAACAGTCGAATGTGAAAAATGTAAGCTAAGAAACTCGTGTTTGAGTTTGGATGTTGGCAAGTCCTACCGAATAGTTGGATTAAGGTATGGGAATAAACATGATTGTCCGGTTCATGATTCCAGCGTGGTTGCAGTCGAAGTTGTTGAATTACCATCGATTGCTGCTGTTGAATCAAGAAAAGCTTTTTCAGGTTCCAAACTGATTTTCGAGCCAATAGACTGTGATAACATATCATGCGATTTATACCGGTTTTGTAACCCAGACTCATTAAATGCCGGTGATCAGTGTACAATTTCCAATGTGATAGAAGATATACACGAAAAATGCCAGAAAGGCTTATCGCTAAAGCTTGTTGAATTAAAAAGATAAAAAATAAAAAAGTACACCCTTACGCTGGGAAGAGTGTTATAAAGATCTTTACACCATATGTGGCCGGACAGGTCATCTCCTTAACAACCATCGCACCTTTCTCCGGTTTAAGCTCAATTCTCATCTGCTCCCTTGTTGCAAAGTCCATGGCAGGATATAAATTGATTGTTACAAGATCTCCCGAATTTATAACCGTTGCGGTAGAACCAGCTCCGTTGAATGAATCATCATCGTCTCTTAGCTCTGTCACCGTGAATAAGATGTTACTTGTTGATCCTGTGGATGGGCCGTATGTGACCAAACTAGAACGCTGTGATTTATTCTGTATTGCAATGACAAGCTGGCCAATATCAATATCCTCTGCTCCAGCCATCACTTTTACCGTGACGTTAACCCAGTCCAGATCATCTGTGTTTACATCCGTTCTCTCGCCTACAATGGATACGATCTCAAGGTTCGATGCAACTTCTGAAACTGCTTCTGTACCGGTTTCAGTTGCTCTCTGCTGCAAAACACCACTTGTACCGATCAAAACAGCCGCAGCAACTGCCGCAACCAGAACCATCGCGATGAATATAATCAATGTTCCTATACCCATCTGAGCGGTATCGTTTTTTGATAACCGAAACTTCCTATTTGCTTTCATCCAATTTATCCCCCCAAGTCTACAAATATTAAAAAAACCTATCTTACGTTTCATTATTCAATTAATTATATATAAAATTTATGGCAAATCTTAAAAACCTTGGGCACAATTTTCAAGGTAAAAAACCCGCCTTCTGACATAATCAATTTTTGATAAATCGATATCTACTGTGATTATATCCGCTTTATCATCAGATTCGGCCATTACAACCCCAAGCGGATCACAGACCATACTATTTCCAAAAAAAGTGCTTGATTCGTCACGACCGATCGTATTCACACCAAAAACATACAACTGATTTTCAATGGCCCTTGCCTTAAGTAACGTTTTCCAGTGATCAATTTTTGGATTTGGAAATTCAGAAGGCACAAATATCACTTTTGCACCCATAAGCGCTATTTTTCTAAAAATATCAGGAAATCTCAGGTCATAGCAGATAACAACGCCCATAGGTCCAAAGTCAGTTTCAAAGATTCTTATATCGGTCCCCGAACAGAAGTTTTTGTCCTCACCCATCAGTGGAAACAGGTGAACTTTTCTATACTTTCCTATTATTTTGCCATCTCTTCCTATGAAGGCCGAGGTATTGTAGATCTTTTTTCCAACCTTTTCAGGAATGCTACCTGCGATTATATAAATTTTTGATGACATTGCCTTTTCACATAAAGCGTCTGTTACGGTATTTGGAATTTTTGTGGCACATTTTTTTATGTACTCATAATAAAAACCGGTTGTGAACAGCTCAGGTAAACAGACAATTTGCGAGTTTTTTAAAGTGGCCTGATCTATCATATCCAGTGCTCTTTTAAGGTTTGTATCGGCATCTTTTGGAGTTATATCCATCTGAATACCTGAAACCGTTATTTTTGTCATCGTTCATCCAATCTTGGCGGCCTGTCCCCTAACTGCTATTCTAAACATTTTGTGGGTTTTAACAACTTCTTCTATATTGGGATTGTCCCCCAAGTAGTGTAAATATGGAAAATTTTTTTCTTCATATCCGCTTAACAATTTTTTTATATCCACCGATGCACCCGAAATTTTATCCGGGTTTTTTATAAAGGCATCTCTATCCGATTCCCATGCCCTGACAAACTCAAAAGCATCTTTATTATCTTCAAATTGTGTTATAAAGCAAAGAACTCTCATGTCCATTGATGCCAATCCGATATTTGCATAAGGGGCCGCATATTCATTTCCGTTGAAAACAACTGAGATCCCACCGGCCTCCTTCACCTTTTTTAACATTTTATAATCGGTTATACTATCACCAACAACTGTAATCTCACCGGGGCTTTTTTTATACATATCGGCAATTTTTAACATCGCTTCAACCTTTCTCTGTCCGCCCATCACACGCACATTTGAAAAGACATCAAACGTATCTTTAAGCTCGTTATAAAAAAAGTTATCGAGACGCTTAACAATCCCGATCTCATCATCAATCCCATCATTTTGTGAAAGCCTGATTATGTCGTGCTCAACATCTTCAACAATGGAAAGCTTGTTTTTAATATTTTTTTTAAGTGAATGAAGGTCCAGTTTTGTGCAAGAAATGTTTTGCTCACTAACACCCAACTTTTTTCCAATATTTTTGGCATGTTGCTCATAGCTTGTTGAGATTATATGAACATGCCAGCCTTCTTCTTTTAGCTTAGCAATCATCTCAACCGCACCATCGACAATCTTTGCGTGATCTGATACCTGTTTAATATCCTTTTCGCAAATGTCATGAAGGAGTAAGAAAGGGACAATCAGAGCCAGGGTATCTCCGGGCTCATAGCCTGTTCTTTTTTCAAGTGTTACTATGTCATC
>DAOWMC010000150.1 GCA_030643285.1 Methanobacteriota archaeon
TCTTTTTTACCATAAGGCCTGCTTTTATCTGATCTTTACTGAATCCCAATATCTTTGAGACCCTCTGCGGAAATTTCCCGTTTGGCTGATGAAATACCGCATAATCATAATCCTCTGCACTGGTACCTGTCTTTTCGAATAATCTGTTAGTTGCTGAAAGCACATGTTTAAAGTAAGCTGGCTCGCCAGTGAATCGTCCACCATGCTCCGGATAGCTCATTTTTTCTCGTCTCCAAAAGTCAGGGGTGTCGGTTGTATATGAGCATGTATCCTCGATTTCAACCATAACATCGTCACGTCCTATGACATAAGCAGCAGCCGAAGCTCCTGTTGCAAACTCAAGGGCATTTCCGGGTGCCGCCTGTGATGTATCGGTGCCAATTGCCATCCCATACTTTATCATTTGCGACGAAACCATGCCCATACATGTTTGAATGGCAGCCGTTCCCGCCTTGCAGGCAAACTCATAATCCGCCGCGGTAAGGTCCGGGCTAGCACCTATTGCCTCTGCCACCACAGTTGCAGAGGGTTTAACAGCATACGGATGACTTTCAGACCCAACATAGATCGCACCTATTTCACACGGATCCATATTTATGCGACTAACCGCGCTTCTGGCAGCTTCAACGGCAAGTGTAATTGCATCCTCATCCAGATCCGGTACGGATTTTTCAAAAACATTAAGTCCGCGTTTTATGTCATCGGCATTTTTATTCCATATTTTTGCAATCTCTTCAACTTTGATTCGGTATCTCGGTATATAAGCCCCGTATGTCACGATTCCAACCATATTCTATCACCACACATTTTCAAGCCCTTTACAGTTTCCATCAGAAACTGATAACTTTGATGCAATCCGATAAATTCTAAAACTTTTTGCTGCTAAATCACTTATATGTTTCGTTTGATATGGTCCATTATGAAAGATGATGCATAATATTAGGCTTTGGAAGGTAAAAATATAAAGGTATGATTGCCAAATATAACCTGTAATGTCAAATAAAAGAGGACTTTTTATCGTCTTTGAAGGTATTGATGGGGCTGGAAAGAAAACACTATCTGGATTTACAAAAGATTTTCTAAAAACAAAAAAAATAGGCGTTACCACATTTGAATATCCCGATTATGGTGGCATCTGGGGAAAAATTATAGATCGTTATCTACACAATGAAATAGAGTTGAATGTTGTCGAAGAATTTTTTTTATATTTTACCGATATACTGAAGGATCAGGATAAAATAGAAAAATCACTTAAAGACGGTTTTTTTGTTATATCCGATCGGTATCTATCTTCTACAGTTGCTTTTCAGTGTGCAAAAGGCTTTAACTATAACAGGGCAAAATCCATAGTCGATACAATGGATGTCTTAATCCCTGATCTTACAATACTTTTACAGATTCCACCTGGAATGGCAGCGGAAAGAAAATATAAGGATAAAAATGCCCTGGATCGGCATGAAAAAGATGTGAATTTGTTAAAAAATGTGGATTCAATGTATCATAAAATTTCAGGGGAAAACTTGCTATCTGAAAAATGGATTGAAATCGATGGAAGTAACGATTTGAAGACTGTGAAAAGTGACATAAAAAAAGTAATAATGGAGCTGTTAGAAACAGCAACAGCCCCTGACTGAAGTTATTCTACCTGATTTGCCCCTATTTCTTCATCTTTTCAATTTCCTCTTCCCTTAGTTTCCTTTTGAATATCTTTTCGGTTACAGTCAATGGGAGATCATCTCTAAACTCAATGAACTTTGGCACCGAGTATGCTGGTAGTTTTTCTTTACAGAAGGCTTTGATTTCATCGGCGTCAACCTTTCCCACATATTCGGATTTTAGCTTTATAAATGCCTTTATCCTTTCACTTCCCCCACGATCAGGGTCCGGGATACCGATTACCCCCGCCACCTCAACTGCAGGATGCTGGAACAAAATATCGTCTACTACCCTTGAATAGACCTTCAATCCGGATACATTTATCATGTCCTTGGTACGATCAACAACATAGAAATAACCATCCTCATCCATCTTTACAAGGTCTCCTGTGTGAAGCCAGCCATCATCGAGTCCACTACCAGATGTTGGCCAGTATCCAAGCATAACCTGAGGACCATGGATAATCATCTCACCGACCTCCCCTATCGGAACATCTTTTCCCGTTTCAGGATCAATGACCCTAACATCCGTATCCACAACAGGTGTACCAATTGAACCGACCTTCATTGCCTGTTTCTTTCCGAGCATCTTTGTAAATGCGGACATGTTCGCATGCGTTACCGGGCTTGTTTCTGTTAACCCGTATCCCTCTCCAAGCGGGCTCTTTGTCTTCTTCTCGTATTCTTCTGCCACCTCAGGTGGTAATGCTGCCGAACCTGAAACACCTATTGATCTTACACCTTTCAGATCTTTACTCACCAGACGCATGTACTGTGTGGGGACACCTATTGACATTATTGGTCTATACTTTTTCATTAGTTCGATCATCCCATCAGTGTCCCTCGCATCGGGCAGGAGTAACATTTTAACACCTGTGGAAATTCCAACAAACATGATCATATGCCCATACTGATGGAAAAACGGAAGTGCAAGCATCATCGACAATCCCTTGAGATTCTTTAAGAACCCCATTCCTGCACCTGTCATCTGATGCACATTTGAAACCATGTTGTAGTGCGTTAACATCACACCTTTTGGTATTCCGGTTGAACCACCTGTAAATGGTAGTAACGCCACATCCTTTACCGGGTCAATATCAACCTTTGGAAGATTTGGCTCGAATTCCTCAGTCAGACTTCTTAACTGATAAGCACCAGATACTTCTTTTAATGCCGGTTCGTCAGCCGAATAGTCATTAACCGATGTGATTATTATGTTCTCAATACCTATTTTTTCCCTGACCGAATTTACAATGTCAAAAGACTCCTCGAGGCATATAACGGTTTTAACGCCTGCTTCTCCAAGTTCATATTCAAGATCAGCGGCTTTGTGTAACAGGCTGCAGGGGACTACAGATGCACCACACTTAAGTATTCCATGATCTGCGATTATGAATTGCGGAGATGTTGGTATGATCGTTGCAATTTTATCCCCTTTTTTGACACCCATCTTTTTAGAAAGGGCAGTCGCAAGTTTGTCTGCCTGTAGACCAAGATCCCCGTAGGTCATCTCATTCCCCAAATAAACACATGCCTGTTTTTCAGGGGTTTCATTTACAACCTCATCCAGTAAACCGAATAATGGCATCTTCGGATAAGGTTCGGCAGTTGTTGCCATCCCCATTTTTTCATAAACTTTTAACCAAGGTTTATCAGAATAAGATATTTTTTCGGACATGGGGCTTCATCTGAGGTTTGGTGAACATAAAACTTTTTAATTATCCTTTTAATTTAAAATTCCCCAAAAAAACCAGAAGGTAAAAACACATCTCATTTGATAACTATTTCGGATAATCTGACGGGCTATTAAAGTGGGTTGATTACATGGGTAAAACATCAAGATATCTCCGATGAGGTGATAAGGGAAACCGACAAATATAAGTCCATATATACTGATTAAAAGTACAATAGGGTTTTTATGGGGGAGTTTTTTGCAGGAAGAGGCTTATGGCGCCAAAGATATTCAGGTTCTTGAAGGATTAACACCGGTTAGAAAAAGACCAAGTATGTATATAGGAGACACAAATATTGGGGGTCTCCATCATCTGGTCTATGAGGTTGTGGATAACAGCATAGACGAGGCTTTAGCGGGATTTTGTAGCAACATAGATATAATCATTCATAACGACGGTAGTGTTACGGTCAGTGACGATGGGAGGGGCATACCTACAGATATTCATGAAAAGTATGGAATCTCCGCAATAGAACTTGTA
Organism: Methanobacteriota archaeon; assembly: GCA_030643285.1. GTDB lineage: Archaea > Halobacteriota > Syntropharchaeia > DAOWMC01 > DAOWMC01 > DAOWMC01. The sequence continues at coordinate 3,869 of DAOWMC010000150.1, forward strand.
ATGACAAAACTGCATGCCGGTGGAAAGTTTGATCATAAAAGCTATAAAGTATCGGGAGGTTTGCATGGTGTCGGAGTCTCAGTTGTAAATGCTTTATCGGAGTGGCTTTTAGTTGAGGTCATGCGGGAGGGTAAAATATTTTCACAGAGGTATGAGAAGGGTATCCCAACTACCCCA
>DAOWMC010000083.1 GCA_030643285.1 Methanobacteriota archaeon
ATATGAAAAATTTTTTGAGGAAAATCGAAATACGGTTAAGTATGCTTGTCTACTCCACGATATTGGCCACGCTCCGTTTTCTCATATTTGCGAGGATTTTTATGAGAGGGAAGAATGCGCGGAAATACTTTCCCAAAAAAGTTTTAATATAAAAACGGATGATATAAAAAAACTTTCACCACATGAACTCATGAGTTGCGCTATTGCCTTGAAATGTTTTGACAAAGATTTAAGTGAACTTAGAGTTGATAAGGAGCTATTCTACAGAATGATAATAGGAGATAAATACGATTCTGATGATAAATGGGAATTAAATGTTTTTGTTGATATTCTAAATTCATTGTATGATGTAGATAAACTCGATTATATCCTAAGAGATAGTTTGATGACGGGAACAAATATCACATCGTTAGACGAAGATAGGTTAATTAGGTCTTTTACGATAAATAACAAGAAGTTAGTTTTCTCGTCAAAATCACTAAGCGTAATATCAAATTTAGTTTTTGGAAGAGATGCATTATATATGTGGGTATATAACCATCATGGCGTGGTGTATAACAATTCACTAATTCAGATGTATATAACTCATTTGATTGATAAAGGTATAATCAAAAAAGAAGAATTTTTCTCTTTTGATGCCATTTCAAATCGTTTAATTGCTGATAGCGACATAATCCAGGTGTTAAAAAAATATAGAGATGAGGATGAACGTACAAAGAGATTATATGACCAATTATTTTCCAGGGAAAATCTAAAGCCAATTTGGAAGACACCATTCTATTTTAGAAAATGTGTATCTGATGCAGGACTACAAGATGATATCATAACGGATGCCAAAACCGGAAAGCTTGAGAGTGATCTTAAAAAGAGTTTAGATCTTAAAGATGACGATTTATATGTTGTTATTGCAAAATTCAAGCCATTTAATCCAGATGACAGTAAAAATATATACATCGAAATAGATAAAGAAAATTGTAGATTTACAGAAATTTTTAAACAATCAGTGCATCAGCAACAATTCGAAGAGCTTCCATATATATTTACAAAGGAGGATCTCAAAGAAAGGGTTGAAGGATACCTAAATAACCCTTGAGGTTCCTAACCATCTTCTACATTAACTTTGTCACATTGACCTTTATAATCCAACCACTCACCTCTTGTCAGATAATACAATATAAACCCAGTTTAGCCATCACCTCAATAAAATAGATGGTTGAGGGTGATTCTGGAGGCTGCTGATTATGGATGTGATGTGGCCAAATGGTGCATTATTGAGGTAATTAAGGAGTGGGGAGAGGATATTAATGAATAAGTTTTTTAATGTGACAAAGTCAAGATAAAGGCACGCTCCTAAACATTTAAAAGCAATTAAAGCAGATGGTGTAACATGGTTCTTGACACACTTGGTAGTTCGCTTCGAGATGTAATGCGAAAGATAGCCAGAGCAAACCGAATAGATGAGCGAACCGTAAACGAGTTTGTAAAAGATATTCAAAGGGCGCTATTCAGTGCCGATGTGAATGTTAAACTTGTAATGGAATTATCGAATCGGATTAAAGAGCGTTCATTAAAAGACAAATTACCAAAAGGCGCAAATCCAAGAGAGCACATTTTAAGGATTGTTTATGAGGAGATGGTTAATATAATCGGTAAAGGCGCAGATGTTCCGATAGAACCTCAAACAATTCTTATGGTAGGACTGCAGGGGTCAGGTAAAACTACATGTACGGCAAAACTTGCCAGATACTTCCAAAAAAAAGGGCTAAGACCAGGTGTGATATGTGCGGATATTTACAGACCAGGTGCGTTTGATCAGCTCAAACAACTCTGTGAGGGGATAGGAGTACCATGCTATGGTGATGAAAACGGAAAAAATGCAATTAAAATTGTTAAAGAAGGGATGAAGGAGCTCCAGACAGATGTTAAAATCATCGACACAGCTGGCCGACATTCACTTGAAAAAGAACTTATCCGCGAGATGGAAAAGATAAATGGGATTTCAAAACCCGATCAAAAATTTCTTGTTCTGGATGCCGCGCTGGGGCAGGGTGCATCGGATCAGGCTCGTGCATTCAACGATTCGATAGGAATAAGTGCTGTAATAATTACAAAATTGGACGGGACAGCAAAGGGTGGAGGTGCACTGTCTGCTGTTTCGGAGACAAATTCCTGTATATCTTACATTGGTACAGGAGAAGCCGTAGACGATTTTGAACCATTTGAGCCCGATAGATTCATATCAAGGCTACTCGGTATGGGCGACATAAAGTCCCTGATCGAGCGGGCTGAGGAGTCCTTAGACGAGGGTGACATAGATATAGATGCAATGCTTTCGGGAAGATTTACGCTAAAGGATATGTACAAGCAGCTAAGTCTGGTTAATAAACTCGGGCCAATTGGAAAGGTTATGGATATGCTGCCCTTTGGTAGTATGGGCATGGAAATAACTGATGATGAGTTTGCGGCAACAAAAGATAAACTTAACAAATTTAAGGTGATGATGGACTCGATGACTGAAGAGGAACTTCAAAAACCAAGTATAATTACCGGTGGAAGGATCAGAAGGATTGCAAGAGGTTCGGGATCTGATCCGGAGGAAGTTAGAGAGCTTCTCAAGTACCACAAACTTATGAAACGTGCAATGAAGGGATTGAGAGGTGGAAAAATCGGAAAGATGTCAATGAAAAAGTTAACCGGTGGTTTTAAGTTTTAGATTTATCTAATTGTGATTAATATGGAGACTGCCTGCAAACTTGCAAGTGATTTTAGAAATGGAAGATCCTGTGAGGAATTCATAGAAAAGCTATATGAAAATATAGACGAAAAGCTAAACACCTACATCACACTTTGCATGAAAAGTGCGCTGAAAAGTGCAAAAAAGGTGGATAAAAATGGAAAGGGTAGGCTTTTAGGGGTCCCAATTGCAATTAAAGATTCAATCTCAACTGAAGGTATCAAGACAACCTGTGCCTCTCACATTCTTGATGGATATATCCCCCCATATGATGCCCATGTAATAGAACTTCTGAAAAAAGAGGGGGCAATTATAATCGGTAAGACAAATATGGATGAGTTTTCGATGGGTACCTCGACCGAGACCAGCTTCTATGGGCCAGCTAAAAACCCATGTAACCGGCGCCGGGTTCCAGGTGGATCATCTGGTGGTAGCGCCGCTACAATATCTGCCGGTGAAGTTCCTATTGCACTTGGCTCTGATACAGGAGGGTCTATTCGATGCCCGGCATCGTTTTGTGGAATTGTAGGGCTTAAACCAACATACGGTCTTGTCTCAAGATATGGGCTTATAGCCTATGCAAATTCTCTGGAGCAGATAGGTCCGATGGCAAATGATGTCAGAGATACCGCACTTTTACTAGATATTATATCCGGCCATGATCAGCGAGATAGCACACAGATAGGGTCCTCTGGTGGATACCTTGATGCTTTAAGTGATGATATGCATGGTTTGAAGTTCGGTGTCCCCGAAGAATTTTTTGGAAAGGATGAAGATTCAATCGATCCACAAGTTGAAAAATCAGTTCGTGATGCAATTTCTACGTTTGAAGAGATGGGCGCCGAGCAAAAAAAAGTGGAGCTCCCCAATATAAAGTATGCCCTGGCTGCCTATTATATAATAGCAATGTCAGAGGCAAGTTCAAATCTTGCAAGGTTTGACGGACTTAGATACGGTCTGAGGGAAGGTAAAGACGAGGACTGGCACACCACGTTCTCAAATATCCGTGCAAAAGGTTTTGGAGCGGAAGTCAAAAGAAGGATTCTCATTGGAACGTATGCCCTTTCTGCTGGTTATTATGGAAAATATTATCTTAAGGCACTCTGTGTCAGAACGCTAATAAAACAGGATTTTGATTTTGCCCTGAAAGATTGCGATGTGTTGATTGCCCCGACAATGCCCATTTTGGCCTTCGAGCTTGGTGAAAAGATTGATGATCCACTCTCACTTTATATGGCTGATGTAAATACGGTGCCAATCAACCTGGCAGGAGTTCCTTCAGTTTCAATTCCCTGTGGATTTTCCAGGAAGTTGCCAATAGGATTACAGATAATTGGTAGGCCATTTGAGGAAAAAACAATACTTAACGCTGCTTATGCTTATGAACAGCAGGCCAATTCGGGAAATTGATCAGGCTTGCCACACAAAGCAAAAGGTAAAATAGGGTTAATGTTAGAATGTTTAAAATATCTCGATAACGGGGTTTTACATTGAATGGGGCTGTGGCCTAGTCAGGTAGGGCAACGGGCTCCAGCGGTGTTTGATGAAATACGGGTCGACTGAACGGGCCAGACACGGTCTGTTATGATGATCCGTTGGAGTACTAAAAGTCGAAGATACCCGTCGATCGTGTGTTCGAATCGCACCAGCCCCAATGCAACCTTAAAAGAGGTTGATCAGTTTAGTCTGATCCCCATAAGGAGATCGGACGAAGGTTTGGAAAGGCCGGAGCCCTTCCATTTTGATCAAACTTTATAAAAAGTTTGGGAGGAGAAAAATTGGCAAGAAAATCGCAAAAAGGAATAGATACGTGGAAATCAAAGAGATGGTACACTGTACTGGCACCTGAGATGTTTGGTAGGTCTAATATTGGAGAAACCCCCTCAGATAAACCTGAAAAATTGATGGACAGGATTATAGAGACAACACTTGGTGACCTGGCGAATGACTACTCGAAACAGAATACCAAATTAATCTTTAAAATATGTGATATTGATGGTGATACTGCTAACTCGAAATTCATTGGGCATCAATTATCACGGGACTATATACGGAGTCTGGTTAAAAGAAGAACCTCACGTATCGATGCAAACGTTGAAGTGACTACGTCTGATGGTTACACCCTCAGAGTGAAATCCTCATCCTTTACAATAAAACGGGCAAGAACATCACATATTGAATCAATCAGGAAACTTATGGAAGAAAAATCAAAAGCGAAGGCAGAAGATCTTGAACTGAGTCAGTACATTCAGGAAATTGTTCTGGGTAAATTGTCGTCTGATATTTATAAAGATGCCAAACATATATATCCGCTTCGCAGGGTAGAGGTCAGAAAAACTGAAATATTATCAGAACCTTCATAGTATCATGAAAATCCCTGGAAAGATTTTATTCCTTATCCTAGATGGGATTTCGGACAGGCCGGTTAATGGAAAGACGCCATTACAGGATGCAAAAACCCCGAATTTAGATGAATTAGCAAGTAGAGGGATATCGGGTATAATGGACACGATTGCGCCTGGAATAAGACCCGGGTCTGACACAGCCCATCTATCATTATTAGGTTACAATCCATATGATATTTATACTGGCCGTGGGCCTTTTGAGGCTGCCGGTGTCGGAATAGACGTCAAAGCAGGTGATGTGGCTTTTAGATGCAACTTTGCAACATTAGACGATGGGAAAGTGGTGGATAGAAGGGCTGGAAGGATAAGAGAAACAAAGGAGCTTGCCCGCTCAATAATGGAAGACGTGAAACTAAATTGTGAATTTATTTTTAAGGAATCTACAGGTCACAGGGCGGCCCTTGTCCTTCGAGGCCGAGGACTCAGTGCAGAGGTATCTTCAAATGACCCAAAAAAAGAAAATGAATCTATAAAAGAGATCAATCCGTTAAAATCAGAAGCTAAAAAAACAGCAAAAATATTAAATGATTTTGTAAGACAGGCAAATGATGTGCTGAATAAACATCCGACCAATGTAGAAAGGATCGAATTAAAAAAACCACCTGCAAACACAATTTTACTCAG
>DAOWMC010000136.1 GCA_030643285.1 Methanobacteriota archaeon
ACAGTTGAAGAGAAAAAGGTAAACTCGATTCTTATCGTTGGAGATGCGTTTGCCATACCGATGGTGGAAGAACTGGAAAAAGGAGATTATGATCTAAGCTCCCTGAATAGTATTGTATCATCGGGGGTAATATGGTCTCCCAAGATCAAAAAAAGGATGTTAGAACTTATGCAAAATGTTAGGTTAATGGACGCATTGGGATCAAGTGAGGTCAGTTCATCATTCTCACAGTCATCCTCCTCCGGTGAAAAAGAGATACAAAAACTGAATGTTAAACTGACAAATGAAGGGCCAAACCCGTGCCGCTGCATTAACCCGATGACCGGAGAGGATGTAAAGCCAGGTGAACGTGGTGAGTTCATTTACGGAGGCTATATGGCACTTGGATACTGGAAGGATCCCGAAAAAACTGCAAGAGCATGGAGAGTCATCGATGACAAGCGCTGGTTCTTTGTTGGCGATGAGGGCACAGTCGATGAGGGTGGATATTTCCACTTCATAGGAAGAGGACCAACGGTCATAAATACAGGCGGTGAAAAGGTTTACCCAGAAGAGGTCGAGGAGATAATAAAGACAAATCCGAATGTAAGAGATGCTGCTGTTGTAGGCATTCCCGATGAAAAGTGGGGCGAGGCAGTCACGGCAATTGTCGAATTGAAAGCCGATAAAAGGGCTACCGAGGAAGAGGTAATCGAGTTCTGTAGGGGAAAAATGTCAGGATATAAAAAGCCTAAACATGTGTTGTTTGTCGATAAGGTTCCAAGAGCTGCAGCGGGAAAGCTTGAAAGAAAACCATTAAAGGAGATGGCAAAAAAAGAATTGGGGAAATCATTAAGTAATCTTAAACCAATCCCTTAACCGAGGGGGGTAAAAAACGAGTGATAAAAGGTTAAGCAGGTTTTTATCTCCGGTTCCAACGATTTTAATACTTTTATGCATCTTAGCAGCATTTGCAACAAATGACTGGGACATAAAATCCACAATCTTAGCAGAGGATCCAGAGAAAACGGTGGAAAGGATACTGCCTTTTGATCCGGATTCCGGGGAAGAGTTTCTGGAGGTTGTGGGCTCTAAATTTTCTGATGATGAAAGCTTACTTCTTTTTGAAATAATAGTTCATTCGCCTTTGAATGTGCCGATGAAGATAGAAGTGCTGTCTTTTGAACTTGACTTTGGAGGTAATACAAGCATCCTTAGCCTGCAAGATGAAGTGGAGATACCTGCAAATGGTTCGGCCAGTTTAACGTTGGAATGCCCTATTCCGAATTTAGGGGGATCATCTGCATCGGGCTCGGATGTAACACCAACATTTGCTAACATGACAATGAGGGTTGATATCGAAGGGATAAAATTGGAGGTGGTTAAAAATGGATGAGACTAAAACCATCTCGGGTGGATGGCTCAGAATAAACTGGTTTGGTGTCCCGGCAGGTGTACTTATGATTATACTTCCCTTTTTGGGGACCTGGTTGCAACTTACATTCGGTGAGGAAGCGGTCATAATGGAGATATCACCATTTGATGTAGGGATGATTTTTCTTGGTGAGGAAATGCTAATCTCGCCACTAATATTCTGGTTCTTACTTGCCCTCAAACTTGGAATGGTGTATTTTGGTATGATTCTTCTGGTAGGGTCGATGCTATATGCGTTGGATCATAATGCCAAGGCAGTTGCAGAGGAACTTGTCCGTTTTTCTGCAAGAAAGCTACTCTGGCTCGTTTTATCATTTGTTCTGGGGTTACTCCTCATCATTTTAATTGCAAATTTTGTACCTGAGATCTTTACTTCAATGATGGGTGATACCCCCCTTGAGCTACAATGTGACCTTCCATATCTTATCGGACAGGGAAAGGTCAGCGTCGGGCTGGATATGATACATTTCATCTGCCCTGTACGTATGGAACTTTCAAGAGCTTTTTTGTTTGCGGTTCTCACCCTTTTACTTGGAACCGTTTCACATGCATACCAGAAAAGACTTTCTTAGACGGGATGAGAAAAACCGCAATCTTTATCATTCTGATAATTTAACCGCCATTTCAACAGCTTTTTTTGCAGAACTGACAACATATGGCTTTTTTTCAAATCCTTTCACAATCTTTGGATCTGAAAGTAGATCTGCCCATCCACCCGTTCCTTTGATCACGATTGTGGGTTTTTCAATACACATTGCAAAAGATATTTCATTTAGTGTCCCCCATCTTCCACCGATTCCTATCACTGCATCTGCCCCATTTATGAGAAGGTAGTCCCTTGCGTTACCCATGCCTGTTGGAATCGGAACATCTATAAAATCATTAGCCTCACTCTTTTCGAATGGGAGTATCCCGATGGTCAATCCGTTATTATTCTTTGCACCTTTCGAGGCTGCTTCCATTATTCCGGTTCTACCACCGCAAAGTAGAACTGCCTGATGCTCTGCTATGTAATATCCAACCTTTTCTGCCACTTTTAGTGCGTGCGTGGATAGATTTACATCATCACCATCGCTTCCGGAAACTGCTATCAATTTTTTCATCTGTTCTATCTATTGTAGAATATAAATAAAAAACTATCTCTACAAAAGAGTTTTTTCGTATTCGGATATTATACATGACAAACGAGCATTCAGTTGAAAATATTACAATCTTATTTTTTAAGGTGTAAAATAGATCTTATGTCATTTTCAGGTCTTGGAGAAAACAAAAATATTAATAGAATTGAGACATATCTTAGTTTTTATCATATGTTTGGGGTGTTATGAGAAGACATAGCAGGATGTTTTACTCCGATGATTATCATTTCAAATTAACGACATAACAATGCAATATTACAAAAAGGGATTTTATGAATGTAAATGGATATATAAGAATGCTGAGGATTAAGGACTGGATCAGGTTTTACCCCCTCATCCCACTTATCGGGGCAGTTCTGGCAATCGGTACAATCTCTTTTATATTTTTAATATTTTTAATATTTTTGATTTTCTTCTGTTCCACGGGTTATGGCTTTGTTATAAACAATTACTATGATGTGGAAATCGATAAAAAACACTCAAAAAAGCTTATATTGAATAAGAACCCTCTCATTTCTGGCGATGTCTCGCCTGAGGGCACATTGGTACTTTGTGGCCTGTTGATAATTATACCACTTCTGATTTCATATTTTTTAAGCGTAAGTGGCTTTTTATTCACTTTATCAAGTATTATTTTGCTTACACTCTATTCCGAAAGAAAGGTGAGGCTTAAGGAAAGGTACTTTGTGGATATAATAACTCATGGCATGATGTTCGGGCTATTTCCTTTTTTAGCCGGTTTTACACTTGCCGGTGGTAAAGTTAATATACAAATCATACTAATATCCTTGCTATTTATGATAATCGGCTGTGAAGCTTTACTAACACACCAGATCAATGATTACAGGGAGGATTTGGGCAACTCTGATACTACCGTGGTTAGGGCAGGAATTAGAAATGGATGGATTATACTAATTGTTTTAGTCATTCTGTCCATTTTGAATCTATGGTTGATTGATTATTATTATAAAATTGATCCGTTGATTGGTGCAGGTGCATTTGCCTGTCTGTTAGCATACCCAATATATATGTGCAGGGGTGAAATTAAAAATGATATCCATAATCGTTCCAACATTGAATGAGGAAAACAATATAGAACGTTGCTTAAAATCGCTTAAAAATCAGTATTTTGACGGTTCGGAGTATGAGATCATCGTAGTTGATGGGAACTCGAAAGATAAAACAGTAAAAATAGCTTCAAATTATGCAGATAAGGTTGTATACCAGAAAAGTGGTGGGATCGGTGGTGCAAGAAGAGATGGGGTAGACGCATCAATTGGTAATATATTAGTGTTCACAGATGCCGATACGGTCCATGACAGAAACTGGTTAAGTACAATATATAAAAATATGGGAACCTATGACATAAGCACAGGACCCATTCTTTTTCAAGACGGGGATTTAAGATCGGATCTTTTGGAGCTTTGGAGGAAGAGCTACAAATTATTTCAACTTTTTAACTTCTACTGGTTAATAGGATCGAATATGGCAATTAGAGGAGAGGTATACAACAAGATAAATGGTCACAAGGATATATCAATTTTGGAGGACTTTGATCTATCCGTACAGTTATTCAGGGAGGGGGATGTGCTTTCAACATTTGATAAAAATCAGCGGGTTTAC